>JAWWOM010000348.1:0-9596 GCA_033851655.1 Frankiales bacterium | reverse complement strand
TCCCCGTTGAGGTCCCAGGCAAAGCTGAGCGGGTCGCCGTCGGCAACGCTCGAGCCCGAGGCGTCGAGGCTGAGCGGTTGTCCCTCGGTGACCGTGTACGGGCCACCGGCGTCAGCCACCGGCGGCGCGTCGTCCGGCGGGTTGCCGGGGCCTCCGGGGGCAGGGCGCACCGTCACGGTGAACGACCCGGACGCCGAGCCCGCGTCGTCGGTTGCGGTGCAGGTGATGCTGTGTGTTCCCACCGCGAGGGTCGGCGACAGACCGATGCCGACGTCGCCGTCGACGCAGCTGAGGTCCATCGTGGCCGGGTCGGCCGCTCCGGTCGCCGAGACGTCGAGAGGCAGGACGACGGAGCCCGACCCGGCCGGGTTCTCGTCCACCGCGAAGTCAGCGGGCACCGTGATGGTCGGCACGACATCGACAGCCGGCGGGTCAGCCGAGGCGGGACCGGCAACCGCGACCAGGGCTCCGGCCGCGCCCGCTGTCAGGGACAGCACGGCGGCGGCCACCCGTACCCGGCGCAGTACGGCGACGGTGCCGGTGGACAGCGACATGGGACTCCTCGGGACGGCGGGGCTCCGGTACGCAGGGTAACGCCCTGGTAAAGCGGTGTCGCAGAGCATGCACGCCGTACGCCCGCATGTCACTGTGTCGGCCGCGATTCATCCGGATGGCCGCAGGCCTGGCCGTGTACGGTGCCCGCCCTGTCCGGTCAGCGCAGCACGTCGTCCTGCTCGTACGCGCCCAGCTCGTGCCGGTAGGGCAGGCCGTCGTGGTCGCCATGGGTCGTGACCGCCCAGCGGCCGAGAGCATGGGCGGTGCGCAGCCGGGCCGGCACCGGAGCGCCGCGCATCAGCTCGCTGAGGTATCCCGCCGCGAACGCATCGCCGGCGCCGACCGGGTCCACCACCACCGCTGGGCTGCCCGGCAGCGAGCTGGTCTCGCCGGCGACGAGCGCCGACGCCCCACCGTCGGACCGGAAGACGACCTGTGCCGGGCCGAGCGCTGCCACCTCGGCGAGGACCTGCTCGGGGTCCGCGTGGCCGAGCAGCACCTCGGCCTCTGCGACGCCGAGGAAGACCAGGTCGGCGCCGGCCACCAGCAGCCGCAGCGCATCCCTGGCGGCGCCGGCGTCGGGCCAGAGCCGCGAACGGTAGTTGAGGTCGAAGCTGACCAGTCCGCCGGCAGCCCGTACGCGGGAGGCGGCCTGCACCAGCGCCGCCTGCGCATGCTGGCCGAAGGACGCCGTCACGCCCGTGCTGTGCAGGACGGTAGCGCCGTCCAGGACGGCGCCTGCCAGGTGACGCGGCGCGAGCTGCGAACCGGCGCTGCCTGACCTTGCATAGCCGACGCGGACCTGACCAGCCGTCCGCATCTCCTTGACCATGACGCCGGTGAAAGACCCTGGTACGACGGCAATGCCGGCGACATCCACATCATCGGCCCGCAGCGCGCGGAGCAGGGCGTTCCCCAGCGGATCGTCCGCGATCAGCCCGATGACGGCTGAGGGCAGTCCGAGTCGGCGACACCCCACCGCGACGTTGCACTCGGCCCCGCCGAGCCCGATCCGGAAGTGGTCACCGGTGCGTACCGGACCAGTGCTGTCAGCGGTGAAGACGGCGAGTGGCTCCCCGATCGCGACCAGCCGGGTCATCGCGCACCGGCTGCGACCCGGGCCCGCTTGCGCAGCTCGTCCATCGAGCCACCCGACAAGGCGTCGCCGATCAGCTCGCCGCCGAGACTCACGGCGGCGGCACCGGCCGCCAGCCAGTCGGCGATGTCGTCGACCGCGACACCTCCGGACGGCATCAGCTGGAGTCCGGGCAGCGGTCCGAGAACCGCGCGCACGTAGGACGGCGAGACCGCAGAGGCCGGGAAGATCTTGACCGCGCTGGCTCCGCCGTCCCAAGCGGTCGAGATCTCTGTCGGTGTGAGAGCGCCTGGCAGATAAGGGATCCCGGCTTGACGCGCAATGTCGGCCACGTCCGGCTGGAACACCGGGGAGACGATGTAGGCCGCGCCGTGGTTCACCGCCGCGAGCGCCCGGTCCCTGTCGGTGACGGTCCCGGCCCCGACAGAGGCCGCGTCACCGAAGCGGGCCGCGAGCCGCGAGATCACCTGCTCTGCTTGAGGAATCGTGAACGTCACCTCGAGGCAGCCGAGCCCCTCGGCCACGAGTACGTCGGTGACCGCCTCCAGATGCGACGGATCTGCCGTACGGAGGACGACGACGACACGCTCGGCGGTCATCCTGGCCGGCAAGGCCGCCCTGCCGGGCGCCGTCACGGGGCGAACAGAGCGCCGTCGGTCCCCCGTACCTGCACGGTCCAGCGTTCGAACGCGAACCGCGACGGCGGGAATCGCAGCGCCGCCTTCTCATCGAGGTCGATGCCCCAGCCGGGCTGGTCCGACGGACGCAGGCAACCGCCGGCGACCTCGGGGGTGCCCGAGAACACCTCGTGCGTCGCCTCGTTGTAGACGTAGCACTCCTGGATGCCGAAAGCGTGTGTTGAGACGTCCAGAGCGATGTTGGCCGCCATGCCGATCGGTGAGACGTCACCTGGGCCGTGCCAGGCGGTCTGCACGCCGAGCAGCTCGCACATCGCCGTCAGCTTGCGGGCGGGCGTCAGACCCCCGATCGCGGAGACGTGCACGCGCAGGAAGTCGACGCCGAGGTCGCGCACCATCCGTACGGCGGTCGGCAGCGACGACAGCTGCTCGCCCACCGCCAGCGGGACCGGCGATGCGAGCCGGATCTCCGGCAACCGGTCGTAGTAGTCGGGCGCCACGACGTCCTCGACGAAGAACAGCCCGTACGGCTCGAGGCTGCGCATCAGCCGGACGGCGTCCTTGGGGGTGAGCCGGCTGTGCACGTCGTGGATCAGCTCGACCTCGTTGCCGAGCACGCTACGGCCGGCCTCCAACAAGGCCGGCGTGGTCCGCAGGTACTCACCGACATCCCAGCCACCGGCGTGGGGCCGGCCGGGGTAGGAGCCGGCGGCCGGCGGAGCCCCGTAGTTGCCGCGACCGCGGTGGCCGACCTGCAGCCGGATGTGCTGCCACCCTGCGGCGACGAACTCCTGCGCCTGGTCAAGGGTTTCCGCGATCGTGGAGCCGCTGGCATGGGTGTAGGTCGGGACGGCCGTGCGGACCCGGCCGCCGAGCAGCTCGTAGACCGGCAGGCCGGCCCGCTTGCCGGCGAGGTCCCACAGCGCCATGTCCACACCGGACAGCGCATTGTTGAGCACCGGCCCGTCCCGCCAGTAGGACGAGAGGTGGACCATCCGGGTGATGTCCTCGATGTCGGCGGGGTGCCGGCCGACGACCAGCGGCGCGACGTGGCTGTCGACGGCGGCGGCGACCGCGTGGAACCGCTGGGTGAACGAGGCGCAGCCCAGCCCGTACAGGCCGGGCTCGTTGGTGTCCACGCGGACGACGACCAGCGGGATGTCCTGCGGCGCCGTGACGATCGCGCGTACGCCGGTGATCCGCAGGCCGTCCCGGTTGGCCCATGGTGGCGCCGTCAGGTCGCTCAGACCCTGGGTGTCGTCGGTGGTCATGCCTGCTCCTCGGCTGAACGGCTGGTCAGGTCTCGCGGTTGTACGGGCAGCACGTGCTCGGCGTGGAACCCCAGCACCGCCTCGGCCCGGGTCAGGTCCATGGCGGTCGACCGGCCGGGCATCGGCCGGCGCCGCGGCACGTCGGGCAGGTAGGCGTCGAGCAGCGCCTCGGTGGGATAGGGCGAGAGGTTCTCAGGGGCCGCGACCCCGATCACGACGCTGTCCCCCGCCGTCCGGCCGAGGGACAGGCTGATCGCCCTGGCCGCGTCCCTGCTGTCCAGGTAGCACCAGACGTCCTGACGGCCGGCGTCCGGCTTGGCCGCGACCAGGGCTGCGTGCTCGCCCAGCCGGTCGGCCGGCGTGCCGAGGAAAGGGAACCGCAAGGCCGTCGTGGTCATCCCCGAGCGGCGGCTCATCATCGCCGCTGTCTGCTCGTCGGTGATCTTGGACAGCGCGTACGGGTCAGCCGCCTGGGTCGCGACCTCCTCGTCGATGGGGAGGTACGGCGGTGCGGCACGGTACGGGGAGAACGACAGGCCGGCCGCCGCGATGCTGGACGCGATTACGACGCGGGACACGTCCGCGTCGGCGGCAGCGTCGAGGATGCAGAAGGTGGCCAGGGTGTTCTGCCCGAAGACCACCTCGTTGGTGCCCAGGGTCGGAGCCGGGATGGCGGCGAGGTGGACGACCGCGTCGATGCCGGACACCGCCCTGCGCGCCACGGCCGGGTCGGCGGCATTGCCCTCGACGACAGCGTCCAGCCCCGGCGGCGCGTCGGCCGCAGTCATGACCAGCCCGACGACACTCCACCCCTGCGTGCCGAGAAGGCTGACGACGTGGCGGCCGAGCAGCCCGGCCGCACCGGTGACCAGGACCCGGCTCACCAGGACCAGGGCCTGCAGTGACGCCCCCGGACCGGCCTTCGCAGCATCTGGTCATTATGCAGCAATATTCGAGGAGAATTGCGTAAGTACCTGCTCACCGGGGCCTCCTTGCCGTCGCCGCCAGGGCCCGGAGCGTCTGTGCTCAGCCGGGGACGAGGGCCCTGCTGGTCGACACCCAGCGCTCCAGGGCGGCAGCCGCAGCACCACTGTCCAGCGCCTCCGCCGCCCGCCCGATGGCGGCGATCAGCTGGCGGTCCAGGCTCGCCTCACCGGGCGCGGCTGCGACCAGGGCTGCTGCGGCGTTGAGCAGCACCGCATCCCGTACGGGACCCTGCTCACCGCCGAGCAGCGCGCGCACCGCCGCGGCGTTGCGCTCGCGGTCGCCCCCGCGCAGCGCCTCGGCCGGGCTGAGCGGGATGCCGAGCTCGACCGGGTTGAGCACGGACTCGTGCACCTGTCCGTCCCGGACCAGCCACACCCGCGAGGTGGTGGCCGTCGACAGCTCGTCCAGGCCGTCGTCGCCCCGGAAGACCAGGGCCGACGTGCCGCGGCGGGCGAGCACCGCTGCCATCACCGCGGCCATCCTGGAGTCATAGACCCCGACCGCCTGGGCCCGCGGCTGCGCGGGGTTGGTCAGCGGCCCGAGGAAGTTGAACACCGTCGGGACCCCGAGCTGACCGCGCGCCGGACCAGCGAAGCGCAGGGCCGGGTGAAAGATCGGCGCGAAGCAGAAGCCGATCCCCGCCGTGCGGATGCACTCACCGACGAGGGCCGGCGGCAGGTCGACGGCGACCCCGAGCTCCTCGAGCACGTCGGCAGAGCCGGTGGACGACGAGGCGGCCCGGTTGCCGTGCTTGACCACCGTCACTCCGGCCCCGGCCACGACCAGGGCAGCCATGGTGGAGATGTTGACCGTGTGGGCACGGTCTCCCCCGGTGCCGCAGGTGTCCACCGCGTTCCCGTCGACCTGCAGCGGCGCGGCATGGCGCAGCATCACCCCGACCAGGCCCTCGACCTCGTCAGGGGTCTCCCCCTTGGCCCGCAGGCCGATGGCGAAGCCGGCGATCTGCGCCGGCGTCGCCTCGCCCGCCATGACCTGCTCCATGGCCCACCCGGTCTGTGCGCCGGAGAGGTCCTCCCGGCGCACCAGGGCGGTGAGCAGGGACGGCCAGCTGGGCGGCACGGTGGTCACGGCAGCTCCTGCGCTCGGATCAGTGGTCGAGTGAGCCTTCGAGCTCCTCGGCGAGTGCTCTGCGGTCGATGTGCAGCAGCGGCGCGACGTCGGCGAGCTGGGTCCCGGACTGCTCGAGCACTGCGGCGGCGGCGATCACCTGGCGGACGGCGCTCACCATCACCGCCGCGTACTCCGGCGCCAGCGCCACCCCGCAGCGGGGGCAGCTCCCGGGCGTCCCCGAGTCGACGAGCTCGAGCAGCGGGAAGGACTCGCCGCACCGGCCGCACCAGGCCAGGACGCTCAATGTGTCGGCTGGATCGACTGTGCCGACTGTGCGCTCCCGGCGGACCCCGCTGTCACGACCGGTGCCGTCCGGCGCAGCAGCTCAGCCGTCACCTCGGCCAGCTCGATCGCGTCGATCGGGTGTGGCACCGCGGCGTCGGTCTGGGACCAGTGCGCCAGCCACCGGTCGTCGCGGCGGCCGATCAGCAGCAGGATCGGCGGGCAGACCGCGAGCTCGTTCTTGAGCTGACGGGACAGGCCGATGCCGCCGGTGGGGGTGGCCTCGCCGTCGAGGATGGCCAGGTCGATGCCCCCGGCGTCGAGGATCTCGACCACCTCGTGGCCGGTCTCGCACTCGACGTACTCCAGTCGCGCGACGTCCGGTGCCGGACGTCGGCCCAGGGACATCCGGACCTTGTCCCTGGTCACCGGGTTGGAGCTGTAGACCAGCACGGTCAGGGTGTCGGTTGCAGCGGAGGGCATGGCACGCTTCCTGCAGTCGGTCGGGCGGGCTCTCGTACGGGGATCGTACTCAACCGGGAGCCGGCGCCGCCGCCGGATTGCCCCGCCGGAGCAGCTGGGCGAGATGGACGGCTTCGACCCCGGTGCCGTCGGCGATCTGGGTCCGGCAGGAGAACCCGTCGGCGAGCACGACCGTCCCGGCAGCCCTTGCCCGGACAGCAGGGAAGAGCGCCTGCTCGCCGATCTCGATCGAGGTCGCGTACTTGTCCTTCTCGAAGCCCCACGACCCGGCCAGCCCGCAGCACCCGGCTCCGCTGGGCTGGACCACGGCTCCGGTACGGGCAAGCACCCGCAGCTCGGCACCCGCATCCAGCACGGCGTGCTCGTGGCAGTGCGTCTGCAGCAGGACGGTCGCGTCGATGGCCGGCGGCTGCCACTCGGCGCCGTAGCGGTCGAGGAACTCCGCCAAGGTGAACGTCTGCCTGGAGAGCCGCCGGGCAGCTTCGTCGTCGGGGAGCATGCCGACCAGCTCGTCCCGGAAGGACGCGCAGCAGCTCGGGTCCGGCACGACCACGGGCGTCCCCGCCGCGATCTCCGGCGCCAGCGTCGCGAGGGTGCGCAGGTAGGTCCGGCGCGCCTCGCCCAGGAAGCCGTAGTCGAACAGCGGGCGTCCGCAGCACACCTGGCGGGCGGGTAGCACCACCTCGAAGCCGGCCTGCTCGAGCACCTCGCAGGTCGCGATGCCGACCTCGACGTGGAACGCCTCGACGAACGTGTCGGCCAGCAGCACGACCCGCGGCTGGCCCTGGTTGACCCTCGGCCGCTGCTCGAACCACGCGCGGAAGCCTTGCCGGGCGAACGCCGGTGCCGTCCGCTTCGCCGCCACCCCGGCGAGCCGTTTGAGCAACGGCGCCAGCGGACCTCGTACGAGCACGTTGGCCAGCCGGGGCAGCCGGGCACCGACCCGGGCGGTCTTGCCGATCAGGCCCATCGAGTAGGCGGCCATCGGCCGCAGCCGGCGCGCGTAGTGGTGCGAGAGGAACTCCGCCTTGTAGGTCGCCATGTCCACGCCGACCGGGCAGTCGCTCTTGCAACCTTTGCAGGACAAGCACATGTCCAGGGCGTCGTGCACGTCGCGGGAGCGCCAGCCGTCGGTGACGACCTCGCCGTCGAGCATCTCGAACAGCAGCCGGGCCCTGCCCCTGGTCGAGTGCTGCTCCTCGCGGAGGACCTGGAAGCTGGGGCACATGACCTGGCCGCCTGCGGCCGCCGTCACGCGGCACTTGCCGACACCGACGCAACGCCCGACGGCCTGCTCGAAGCTGCCGTCGTCCTGCGGGAACCGAAAGGTCGTGAGGACCGGCAACGGCTGGTACGAGGGTCCGACCCGCAGGTTGTCGGCGGGTCCGAAGACCAGAACCGGGTCGACCAGCTTGCCGGGATTCATCCGGCCGGCCGGGTCCCAGATCGCCTTGAACTCGCGGAAGGCCCTGACCAGCTCGGGCCCGTACATCTTCTCCAGCAGGTGGGCGCGCTGCTGCCCGTCGCCGTGCTCGCCGGACAACGAACCGCCGTAGGACACCACGAGGTCGGCCGCATCGTCCAGGAACCGTTGGTAGGCGGCGACTCCGGCATCGGTGGAGAAGTCGAACGGGATCCGGGTGTGGACGCAGCCGTCGCCGAAGTGCCCGTAGAACGGAGCGCTGCCGTAGCCGTACTCGTGCTGGAGCGCGCTGAGGTCGCGCAGGTAGCCGCCGAGGCGCGCCGGAGCGACCGACGAGTCCTCCCAGCCCTCCCACTTCTCGGCCTCGCCCGGCACCCGGGAGGCGGCGGCCAGCGCCATCTCGCGCAGCCGCCACACCCGTCGCTGGCCGGCCGGCTCGGTGAAGACCTCGGCCGGCACGCCGGCAGCCTCGGCGAGGACCAGCGCCAGGCGGTCGGCCTCCTCGGCCGTCCCGGCGGCAACCTCCGCGAACAGGAACGACTCACCGGGGGGCAGCAGGGCCAGCTCTGCCGCCGGCACCCCGGACCCACGCAGGCCGGCGACCAGCTTGCCGTCGAAGCCCTCGAGCGCGAGCAGGCCGTGCTCCAGCAGCACAGGCGCGAGGTCGGCGGCGGCGAACACGTCGGTGAAGCCGAGTGCGACCAGCCGGCGGTGCACCGGGCTCGGCCGCAGCCGGACCTGCGCCTTGAGCACGGTCGCGCAGGTGCCCTCGCTGCCGACCAGGGCAGCGGCGAGGTTGCCTCCCCGCTCGGGCAGCAGGGCGTCCAGGTTGTAGCCGGAGACCCGCCTCGGCAGCTGGGGGAAGCCGGCCCTGATGGCCGGGCCGTACGCATCCCGCAGCTGCGACAGCCGGCGGTAGACGTCGCCGATCCGGCCCCCGGTGGCGCCGAGCTCCGCGAACGCGGAGTCCTCGGTGCGCCCGACCGTCAGCCGGGTCCCGTCGTAGAGGAGCAGCTCCAGCTGCTCCACGTTGGACGCGGTGGTGCCCCAAGCCACCGAGTGCGCGCCGCAGGAGTTGTTGCCGATGTTGCCGCCGACCGTGCACCGGTCATAGGTGGCCGGGTCCGGCCCGAAGGTCAGCCCGTGCCGCTCGGCGGCCGCCCTGAGGTGACCGTTCACCAGCCCCGGCTCGACCCAGGCGGTCTGTCCGTCGACGTCGAGGGACAGCAGCCGGTTGAGGTGCCGCGAGGTGTCGATGACGACGGCGGCGTTGGTGGCCTGGCCGGCCAGGCTGGTGCCGCCGCCGCGCAGGGTGATCGGCGCGCCGTACTCCCGGCAGAGCTCGTGCACCACCACCACGTCCTCGGCGTCGCGCGGGCTGACCACGCCCAGCGGGACCTGGCGGAAGTTGGAGGCGTCGGTCGAGTACGCGGCCCTGGACCCCGCGTCGAACCCCACCTCGCCGCGGAGCCTCGTACGCAGCGCTGCTGCCAGGCCCTCGACATCGACGTCGAGCGCTCCGGGGTGCCGTCGCTCACGGGGTGTCGCCACCGGCCGGCCGCCTTCCCGAGCACTCGATCGGACCCCACCAGGGCCCTGGGAGGACTCTGTCCTACCGGCCCGCCCGCGCGTCGCATCCCCCCGGCGTGTGCCGAGTCGGGCCGACCTCCATAATGGCCGAGTGGCGACAGCATCCGCGCTTGAAAAGATCCCTTCGCACGGGTCACTCACCCGGCCGAACATGGTCAGCGTGGGGACAATCATCTGGTTGTCCTCCGAGCTGATGTTCT
>JAWWOM010000302.1:0-5367 GCA_033851655.1 Frankiales bacterium | reverse complement strand
GTGGTCGTCGACCTGGTCGACGGCCGGGCGCGGATCACCGGCAAGGTGCCGGCCGGCAACGTCTACGTCGACGGCACCACGGTCGGTGGCGCGACCGAGGACTCGTTGCAGGACCGGCTGACCCTCGCGGCCGGCGGCTTCATCACCATCGTCTGCCTGGTCGACGCCGACACGGGTGTGCTGGCCGAGCCGCCGGAGTTCCTGGCCCGCGGCTTCGTCCACGACGGCAGGACCTTCGACGCGGTGGTCCGGCTCATCGAGGACGTCCTGGCCAAGGCGGCCAAGGAGGGCATCGGCGAGCAGCACCAGCTCGAACAGCTGATCCACCGTACGGTCAGCCGGTGGGCGCACGACACCTATCGGCGCAGCCCGGTCATCCTGCCGATCGTCATCGACGCCTGACCTCCCCGGCCGTCGCGGGCGGCGTCCGGGTCAGTAGGCGACCACCTTGTCCAGGTACGCGGGGGCGACGTAGCGCTTCCAGGCCTTGGGGATCGTCACGTGCCCGGGATTGCCGGCCGAGACGTAGCGCTGGGACTTGTTCGCCGCGAGGTTGGCCAGCCAGTACTTCGCGGTCAGCGGCACATTGCCGTGGTCCCAGGAAGAGTTGCGGATCCGCGGGATCGATGTCGGGACGAACTGGGAGCTGAACGGGGAGTGTGACGGGTTGGCACCCACCAGCAGCACGCCCTCGTTCGTGTAGGACTCGCCGTTCCATGAACCCGTGTGGGACAACGCCTTGCTGTGCGGGGAGACGCCGAACGGCAACGCCATGGTCAGGACACTGGAACCGGGTACGGCCCGCTGGACGAGCTGCTGCAGCTCGACGAAGTCCTTCTGCACCCCGACCGCGTCCAGCTTGGCCAGGTTGTCGTGGTTGTAGGTGTGGTTGGCGATCTCGAAGCCGAGCTCGTGCAGCTTGGCCAGCCCGGCGTGCTGGGCGGCCGGGTCGGTCAGCCCGAACGGGTTCTTGTTGATGTTGAACGAACCGGCCGGTGGGCAGTCGGGGTACTGCTTGCACACCTCGAGCATGATGCCGACGCCGCTGGCCGGGTCCACCTCGCCGGTGGCGCTCATCGCGAACTGGTCCGGGTAGCCGTCGTCGAACGTCATGACCGCCGGGGTGTAGCCCGCTGCCACCCGCAGGTCGCCGCGTACGAGGTCGATGGTGCGCACCGGCCGGTAGCCGGCGGAGAACATCTCGTGCAGCCGGGCCCGGAAGTCCGCGGGCGTGGTGTCGTACGCGCCGGTCACCGTCGGCGTGATCCGGTGGAACATCATCACCGGCACCAGACCCAGCTCGTTGGCCTTGACCGACGCCGGGTCGACCGGCGGGGCAGTCGTGCCGGGCGCCGTCGCGGCCGGCGCAGCGGTGCGGGTCGGCGAGCCGGTCTGGATCGTGTCCGACGCCACAGCAGCGGAGCCGGTGGCCTGCCGCGAGGCCGGCCCGGTGGTCGGGGCCGCAGCGGGACCGGACCTGGTCGAGGTGCAACCGGTGAGACCCGCCGCGGCCGCGAGTCCGCCGGCCAGCAACGCCCGCCGGGACACTCCAGAAGAGTCAGTCATGGCTGCGACCGTACCCAATCGCCGCCACGACCCGGTTTGCGGCACGGCATCGGGTCAGTGCGGGATGCTGTCGCCGACCCACTGGAAGTGCCCTCCGTCGGGGCGCAGGAACCGGCCGCCCCAGGCGAACCCGTGAGCAGCCATGATCGCGACCAACCGTGGGTCCTGGTGTGGCGCGCCGCCGAGCGGGTTGTTCTTGACGTTGATGTCGATGGCCGCTCCCCAGCTGTGGATGGACAGGGTGCCCCCGGAGATGGCCCTGGCAGCGCGCGGATTCCAGCAACCGCCCTCGTACTGGAAGTCGGCGGTGTCGATCAGGCCGCCCAGGCCGCGCGCGGTGACCTCCTGCATCGCTGCGGTGAGGTCGTTGATGATCGCGGTGTTGCAGGTGACGTCCCCGAGCTGGACGATCCGCCGGCTGGTCAGGTGGTTCTTGATCCAGGCAGGGTCGGGGACGAACGTGTCGACGCCGGCCGGGCGCGAGGTGAACTCGCCGAAGTCCAACTTGGTCTGGAGCTGGGTGAGGACGGTGTCCGCCCCGCTCATGTAGCCGTTCGCGGTGTGATCCTTCACCCGGATGGTTCTGGTCGGCCAGACGGCGTGCGCGACCGTGGTCAGCGCCGCGACCGTGCTCGCGCCGCCGACGAGCAGGTAGCCGGCGGTGGCGCCCGAGGCCAACGGCCGTACCCCGAGGGCTGTCGCCATCTCGTGGCCGCCGATCTCGTGGGCGTCGACGACGGCGGTCACCGGCAGCGAGGTTCCGTCGGTGTAGGCGATCCGGCCGCCGACGCCGACCTTGCGCAGCTGCGCCTCCCCGGTGGCCAGCACCACCCCCGCCCGCAGCAGCCCGGCCAGGTCAGGGACGCCGACCGCGGCGGCGTACGAGACCGGGTCGGCGATCAGGGTGTCCACGGCGATGTCCGGGAACCCGGCAACCCGGCTGGCGACCATCTGCTCGGAGGAGAAGACGGCGGTGACCGGTCCTGGCACCCGCCGGGCCAGGGCCGCCACCTCGGCGGTTGAGAACCCGTGGGTGGCATAGATGAGGTCCCGGCCGGCGAACAGCACACCGGAGCCGGGAGGTGCCACCACGTCGGGCTTGCCCGCCAGGCCGCTGGTTGCCGTGGTCTGCGCGGTCGGGCCGCAGCCGGCACACGCCGGCGCCGTCCGGCTCGCGGTCGGCACCGCTGCCGCAGCGTGTCCGGTCGCCACGGGGGGTGAACCCGCGCACCGGGTGATCAGCACCGCGACGGTCGCCACCGTCAAGACCGGGATCCCTAGCCGCCGGGCGACCCGCTCAGGCACCATCCCGCGAGGGTAGACGGCTCGTCTGAAGTGCAGATGAGCCACCGGTCTCAGCCACGCCGGCCGGCCCTGAGGCCGGCCCCGAGGGCGCGGGCGATCAGGTAGAGCCCGAAGCTGATGGCGGTGACGAACACACTCGCCTTGACGTTGCCCACCTGCAGGCTGGCCAGCAGACCACCGTCGCTGGCCAGCAGGGCAAAGGCGATGCTCAGCGCGGTGACCAGTGACGGACGTGCGGTGAGCCGCTGGGCAGCGGCGGCCGGCGTGATCGCGAGGCTGAGCACCAGCAGCGTGCCCACGATCTGCGCGGCTTCGGTGACCGTGAGCGCCAGCACGAAGAGGAAGAGCGTGCCGACCAACCGGGTCCGGACGCCGCGGGCCTCGGCCACCTCGGCGTCGACGCTGGCGAAGGTCAGTGGCCGGTACAGCACCGCCATCGTGACCAGCACCGCGGCAGCCACGCCGAGGAGCAGCTGCAGCTGTCCGGTGCTGATCCCGAAGATCTGGCCGAACAGGATGTTCGTCGCCTCGGTCGCGAAGCCGTGATAGAGGCTGAGCAGGTAGACGCCCAGGCCCAGCCCGAACGCCAGGATCACGCCGATCGCGGAGTCCCGCTCCCGGTCCCGCGCTCCGAGCAGCCCGATGGCGGTCGCGACGACCAGACTGCCGAGCAGGGCCCCGGCGACCGGATCGCCGGCGGCGACCAGGCCGGCGGCGGCTCCGGTGAACGACAGCTCGGCGGTGCCGTGCACGGCGAAGGCCATGTTGCGGGTGACCACGAACGGTCCGATCAGGCCGCTGATGACGGCGATCAGGGTGCCGGCGATGAGTGCGTGCTGCGCGAACGGCTGGCTCAGGTAGTCGGTCAGCCCCATCAGTGCCGGCCGGCGTGGTGGTGCTCGGCACCGTGCTCGGCATGCGCGCTGTCAGGGGCGCCGACCACCACGATCCGGCCTCGTACACGCAGCACGTCGACCGCGGTCCCGTACAAGCCAGTGAGCCGTTCGCTGGTCAGCACCTCCTCCGGCGTGCCGACGGCCCACCGGCCGCCGACCAGGTAGAGGACCCGGTCGACCAGCGGCAGGATCGGGTTGACCTCGTGCGTCACGAACAGCACGGCCGTGCCAGCGGTGCGCCGGCGCGCGTCGATCAGCCGGCTGACCGCCTGCTGGTGCGCGAGGTCGAGGCTCAGCAGCGGCTCGTCGCACAGCAGCAGGGCGGGGTCGCCGAGCAGCGCCTGCGCGATCCGCAGCCGTTGCTGCTCGCCTCCCGAGAGCAGGCCGACGGGAGCATCGGCGTAGCCGGTGGCGCCCACCGCGGCGATGGCCTCGTCGACCAGGGTCCGCCCGGACCGGCCGATCCGGCGCCAGCCGAACCGGTGTCCGTCCAGCCCGAGCCGGACCAGGTCCCGTCCGCGCAACGGGAGGTCCCGGTCGAACGACTTCTGCTGCGGGACGTAGCCCACCGCGCTGCTGCCCCGGTGCGGGGTTCGGCCGGCCACCGACACCGAGCCGGCCGACAGTGGCTGCAGGCCCAGCAGCACCTTGAGCAGGCTGGTCTTGCCGCTGCCGTTGGGGCCGAGGACGGCGAGGAACTCGCCCGGCGCCATGTCGAGGCTGAGCCCGCCCCAGAGCCGGCGGTCGCCGAAGACCAGCTCGGCCCCGCGCAGCCGTACCGCGGGCACGACCCCGACGTCTGCGGTCGCCATGGTCAGCCGCCCAACGCGGTCAGGACGGCCCTGGCCTGGTCGATCTGCCAGCTCTGGAAGTCCTGCTCGCCCCGGGGGATGGTCTCGGAGACCCCGACGATCGGTACCCCACTTGCGGTGGCCAGCATCTTCACCTTGTCGGTGGCCGGGCTGGTCACCTGGGCGTTGTAGAGGAGCACCTTGACGGTCTTGTGGTTCATGGCGCCGTCCATCGCCGCGGTGTCAGCCGGCGACGGGTCGTTGCCGTCCTCGATCGACTGTGCGAACGATGCCGGAGTGCCGAGCACCAGCCCGGCGGCTGCGACGAGGTAGCCGGGAACCCTTTCCGTGTAGGCGATCCTGGCGCCGGCGTACCGGCTCCTGATCGCGGCCAGCGTGTCGACGTACGGCTGGTACGCGGCGAGGAACGTGGCCTCGTTGCTCGCGAACGTGGCGGCGTCGGCCGGATCGGACTTGGCCAGCTGTGCCTCGATGGCGTCGGCGGCCGCCTTGACGAACGGCGGGTTGTACCAGAGGTGCGGGTTGGGGTTGGCTCCGGCGAGCCCGACCACCTTGTCGAGGGAGAGCACCGTACGGGACGCCTTCGGGCTGGCGTCGAGCAGCTTGCTCGCGAAGTCGTCGTACCCGGCGCCGTTGAGCACGACGAAGCCGGCCGCACTCATCGCCGCGGCGTCCTTGGGGTCGGTCTCGTACGAGTGCGGGTCGGCGTTCGGGTCGGTGATGATCGACGTCACCTTGACGTGGACCCCGCCGATCTGACGGGTGATGTCGCCCCAGAAGTTCTCGCC
>JAWWOM010000285.1:0-19171 GCA_033851655.1 Frankiales bacterium | reverse complement strand
GTCACCCTCGGCGACGACGCGCTCCGCGAGATCACGACGGTCTGCGCCGCGTTCGACGTGGACGGCCTGCGCGCCGACCTGGTGACGGCGCGGGCCTCGATCGCGCTGGCCGCCTGGGCGGGGCGGGGCGAGGTGACCACCGACGACGTGCGCCAGGCCGTCCTGCTGGCGCTGCCGCACCGGCGCCGCCGTACGCCGTTCGAGGAGCCCGGCCTGGACGAGTCCCGGCTGGACGAGGCGCTCGAGCAGGCCCGGGCGCCCGAGGACCCCGAACCCGACCCCGACGGCCCCGGCGGCGGTGGTGAGTCCTCGTCGGAGGCTGCCGTCGACACGGATCCCGGCCAGAGCGAGTCAGCTGCGGGCACGCAGGGTGCCGGCGCCGGCGAGACGACGTCCACCGTCGGCGCAATGTTCCGGCCGATCGAGCTGCGGGTGCCGGGCCGCAACCACGAGTCGGGGGTCACCGGCCGGCGCAGCAGCGCCGAGGGCGGCAGCAGCGGCCGGCTCACCGGTGACCGGACTCCGCGCGACCGCACCGGCCCCGTGCACCTGATGGCGACCGTGCGTGCGGCCGCCCCCCACCAGGCCGAGCGCGGCCGGCGCCCCGGCGCCCGGCTCGAGCTCCGGCGCGACGACCTGCGCGAGGCAGTACGCGAAGGCCGCGAGGGCAACCTGGTCCTGTTCTGCGTCGACGCGTCCGGGTCGATGGCGGCCCGGCAGCGGATGAGCGCGGTCAAGGGCGCGGTGCTGTCCCTGCTCACCGACGCCTACCAGCGTCGGGACAAGGTGGGGCTGGTGGTGTTCCGCGGCCACGAGGCGATCGTGGTGCTGCCGCCGACCGCGAGCGTCGATGCCGCTGCCCGCCGGATGTCCGAGCTGCCCACCGGTGGCCGTACCCCCCTCGCGGCCGGCCTCGCCCGGTGCGCCGACCTGCTCGCGGTCGAGAAGGTACGGGACCCGCGCCGCCGTCCGCTGCTGGTCGTCGTCACGGACGGCAAGGCCACCAGCGGGGGAGCCTCGCCGGTCGACGCCGCCCGTGCCATGGCCTCCCGGCTGGCCCACCAGCGGATCGCCTCCGTCGTCGTCGACGCCGAGGACGGGCACCTCCGGCTCGGGCTGGCGCAGGACCTTGCCGCGCACCTCGAGGCGCCGTGCCTGCGCCTCGAGCAGCTGGTCGCCACCCAGCTCACCGGGCTCGTGCAGTCCATGACCGGGCGGGCCGCCTGATGCCGCAGGGCAAGCCGGACGTCGTGCCGGCCGACGGTCTCACCACCCGCACCCGGCGGGCCAAGCCACGGCTGATCGTGCACACCGGTGACGGCAAGGGAAAGTCGACGGCGGCGTTCGGCCTGATGCTGCGCGGCTGGGCCCAGGACTGGCCGGTGGGGGTCTACCAGTTCGTCAAGTCCAGCAAGTGGAAGGTCGGCGAGGAGAAGGCCGCCGAGGCCCTGGGCATCGACTGGCACAAGATGGGCTCGTCCTGGTCCTGGATCCAGCGCGAGGAGGCGACCTCTGAGCAGCTCGCGCAGGCCGGCTGGAACGACGTCAAGGCCGCCATCGCCGCCGAGACCTACCGGCTGCTGATCCTCGACGAGTTCACCTACGTGATGGCGCGCGGCTGGGTGCCGGTGGCCGAGGTGCTCGACGTGCTCGGGTCCCGTACGGGAACCCAGCACGTCGTCATCACCGGACGCCGCTGTCCTGCCGAGATCCTCGAGGCGGCCGACATCGTCACCGAGATGGCCAAGGTCAAGCACCCCTTCGACGCGGGGGAGAAGGGGCAACGGGGGATCGAGTGGTGACTCTGCCGCCCCGCGTCGTCATCGCCGCACCGTCCTCCGGGAGCGGCAAGACGACGGTGGCCATGGGGCTGATGGCCGCGCTGCGCGCCCGCGGCGACGTCGTGGCCCCGTTCAAGGTCGGGCCGGACTACATCGATCCGTCCTACCACGGGCTCGCGGCCGGCCGGGTCGGCCGCAACCTCGACCCGTTCCTCTCCGGCGCCGACCGGATCGCCGGACTGTTCGCGCACGGGTCCGCGGGTGCCGACCTGGCCGTGGTCGAGGGCGTGATGGGCCTGTTCGACGGTCGCGGCGGCACCGACGAGGCGTCCACCGCCCACGTGGCGACGCTGCTCGGGGCGCCCGTGGTTCTCGTGGTCGACGCCCGCTCGATGTCCCGGTCGGTGGCGGCGCTGGTGCACGGGTTCGCCTCGTACGACCCGCGAGTACGGGTCGCCGGCGTGATCCTCAACATGGTGGGCTCCGACTCCCACGAGCGGATGCTGCGCGAAGCCCTTGCGCCGCAGGGCATCCCGGTGCTCGGGGTCATCCGCCGGCACGCCGATCTGAGCACGCCGAGCCGGCACCTCGGCCTGGTACCGGTGGCCGAGCGGGCCGAGGCGGCACTCGCCACGGTGGCGGCCGCCCAGCACATCGTCGCCCGGTCCGTCGACCTTGACGCGGTGGTCGAGCTGGCCGGCACGGCCGAGGTCCGGCAGGCCGAGGCCTGGCGGCCAGGGCTCGAGCCGGTCGGCCGTCCGGTCATCGCGCTGGCCGGTGGCCCGGCGTTCAGCTTCGTCTACGCCGAGACCACGGAGCTGCTCGAGTCGGCCGGCTGCCACGTCGTGACTTTTGACCCCCTGGTCGACGAGCGCCTGCCCGAGGGCGCGACCGGGCTCTATCTCGGCGGCGGCTTCCCCGAGGAGCACGCTGGGGCACTGTCCGCCAATGAGCCACTCCGGGACGCGGTACGGGTCTTCGCCGGCGTCGTCTACGCAGAGTGCGCCGGATTGCTCTACCTCGCGAGAACCCTTGACGGGCAGCCGATGTGCGGACGGATCCCGGCCGACGGGGCCATGACGGCCAAGCTGACGCTCGGCTACCGGACGGCTGTCGATGACGGGGGGTCGGTGCGCGCGCACGAGTTCCACCGCACGACGACGGTGCCCGACCACGGGGACCAGCCGGCGTGGACGGTGGACGGGCCGGCGCGTCGCGAGGGCTGGCGCGAGGCCCGTCTGCACGCGTCCTACCTGCACGTGCACTGGACCGGGCACCCCGAGCGGGCCCAGCGGTTCGCCCAGCGGGCAGCAGTCCTGTCGGGGGCTGTCGCATGAGGCTGGTCGGCGTCGGCGTCGGCCCCGGCGACCCCGAGCTGGTCACGGTCAAGGCGGTCCGCGAGCTGCGCGAGGCCGCCACGGTCTTCGTCCCGGTGACCGACACCGGTGAGGTCGGCCGGGCCGAGGCGACGGTGCTCGGCTACGTCGACCCCTCGCGGGTGCGGCGGCTACGGTTCGCGATCCACGACGACGACGCCCGCGCCCGGGCGTGGGACCAGGCCGGCGCCGAGGTGGCCGAGGCGTTGGAGCACGGCGACGTCGCCTTCGCCACCATCGGCGACCCGAACATCTACAGCACGTTCACCTACCTCGCGGCCACCGTACGAGGGCTCCGACCTGGCGTGACCATCGCGACAGTGCCTGGTATCACGGCAATGCAGGACCTCGCGGCGCGCAGCGGCACGGTGCTCGTCGAGGGCACCGAAACCCTCGCGCTGCTGCCGTTCACGGCAGGGGAGCCGGTGCTCGAGCAGGCGCTGCTGACCTTCGACACGGTCGTCGCGTACAAGGGCGGCCGGCGGTTCGACGCCGTCCTCGACGTGGTGCGCAGGACCGGCCGGATCGACGATGCGGTGTACGGGGCCCGGCTCGGCCTCGAGGGTGAACAGGTCGAGGCTGCCGGCGAGCACACCGGCCCGGCCCACTACCTCTCGACGCTGCTCGTCCCGGCCAGGCGTTCCGGTCGGGGAGGCAGGCTGTGACCGGGCGCGTGGTCTTCGTCGGGGCCGGTCCCGGTGCCGCCGACCTGATCACGCTGCGCGGGGCCCGGGTCATCGCCGCCGCCGACATCGTCATCTGGGCAAGGAGTCTGGTGCACGAGGACGTCCTCGCCGACGTCAAGCCCGGCGCGGTGATCGTCGACTCGGCGCTGGTCCCGCTCGAAGGGATCCTGCCGCACTACCAGCGTGCGGCCGACGAGGGACTGCTGGTCGCCCGTGTGCACTCGGGCGACCCGTCGCTGTGGGGTGGGGTGATCGAGCAGCTGGAGCGGGTGCGGGCGATGGGGCTCGAGACCGAGGTCGTACCAGGGGTCTCGGCCTTTACCGCGGTGGCCGCGATCGAGCAGCTCGAGCTGACCGTGCCGGAGATCGCCCAGTCGGTGGTCCTGACCCGGCTCGAGGGCGGCAAGACACCGATGCCGCCGGGGGAGAAGGTCCGCGAGTTCGCGCGGCACGGGACGACGATGGCGCTGTTCCTGTCGGCAGCCCGTGGCCGGCAGCTGCAGGACGAGCTGCTGGCGGGCGGCTACGACGGACAGACGCCGTGCGTCGTCGCCTACCAGGCGACCTGGCCGGACGAGCTGATCGTGCGCTGTGTGCTCGACGACCTGGCGGCCACCCTCAAGGAGCACAAGCTCTACAAGCACACGCTGGTCCTGGTCGGGCCGGCCCTGCACGGCGCCCAGGGCACCCGGTCGCACCTCTACCATCCCGGCCACTTCCACGAGCACCGCCGGGCAGATCCCTTGGCCCGCAAGGAGCTCCGCGCCGCCAGGGCGGCCCGCAGATGACCACTCCCGAGCTGCCGGAGCTGCCGGAGCTGCGTGACCCGGACCTGCCGCGGACGATGAAGGTGCGGCCCAAGGCGCTCCGTACCGGCTGGACCACCGGCACCTGCACAGCTGCGGCAGCACGGGCGGCGGTCACCATGCTCTCCACCGGCGTCGCCCCGGCCATTGTCGAGGTCCTGCTTCCCGCGGGGACCCGGGTGCCGTTCGCGGTGGAGAGCTGTGTCCGGGCCGAGGACGGCACGGTGACCGCCGTCGTGGTCAAGGACGCCGGCGACGACCCCGACGTGACCCACGGCGCTCACCTGACCGCCACCGTCTCCTGGGCCGACCTGCCCGGGCTGCTGCTCGAGGGCGGCGAGGGCGTCGGGACGGTGACCAAGCCGGGTCTCGGGCTCGAGGTGGGCGGTCCGGCGATCAACCCGGTGCCGCGCCGGATGATCAGTGCCAACGTCGCAGAGCTGGTCGACCTGACCACCCGCGGTGTACGGGTCCAGGTGTCCGTACCCGGCGGCGAGGTCATGGCCCGCAAGACCACCAACCGGCGGCTCGGCATCATCGGCGGCATCTCGATCCTCGGCACCACAGGCATTGTCCGCCCGTTCTCCACCGCGTCGTGGCGGGCCAGCGTCGTGCAGGCGATCGACGTGATGGCCGCCCAGGGGGAGCGGACGCTGGTGCTGTCCACGGGCGGCCGGACCGAGAAGGCCGCCGTACGACTGCTGCCGGAGCTGCCGGAGGTCTGCTTCGTCGAGGTCGGCGACTTCACCGGGGCCGCCCTGCAGCGCGCGGTCGAGCGCGGCCTGGGCCAGGTCGTGTTCGTCGGCATGGTGGGCAAGCTGAGCAAGCTGGCCTCCGGCGTGCTGATGACGCACTACACCCGGTCCAAGGTCGACCCGGAGCTGCTCGCAGCGCTGACCGCGGCGGGCGGCGGCGGTGCCGCAACCGTCGAAGCCGTGCGCGGGTCCAACTCGGCCAGGCATGCCTACGAGATGTGGTCGGAGGCCGGCATTCTGCGCTCCTGCGGTGATCTGCTCTGCGCGCGGGTCGCCGCCGTGCTCGGCGCGTTCAGCGAGTCCAGGCTGTCCGCCGAGGTGGTCATGGTGGACTTCGACGGCCGCGAGGTCGTCGCCGGCACCGGGCGGTGGGCCGCATGACCGCCCGGGTCACCGTGGTCGGCCTCGACGGCGGCGGTCCCGGCGCCGGGGCGGTGGCGGCGCTGGCCGGTGCTGACCTGGTCGCCGGCGGTCGACGGCACCTCGACCGGGTGGAGATCCCAGCGTCGGCAAGGCTTCTCGAGATGGGCGACGTCCGGGCGGCGCTCGATGCGGTCCAGGCAGAGCCGGGCAACAGTGTCGTCCTGGCCAGTGGCGATCCCGGGTTCTTCGGCATCGTACGGGCCTTGCGTGAGCGGGGCCTCCGCCCCCAGGTGCTGCCGGCGGTGTCCTCGGTCGCGCAGGTCTTCGCGAGGGCCGGCCTGTCCTGGGACGACGCGCTCGTGGTCAGCGCCCATGGCCGCCCGATCGGCCCGGTTGCCGCAGCCTGCAGGGCACACGGCAAGGTGGCGGTGCTCACCGCCTCCGGCTCCGGGCCGGCCGAGCTGGGCCAGGCTCTCGCCGGCACCCGCCGGACCCTCGTGGTCGGCACTTCCCTTGGTACGGCGCACGAGTCGGTGACCGAGGTCACGCCGGAGCAGGCGGCCGCGATGACGTGGACCCAGCCGGCCGTGGTCCTGGTGCTGGGCCCGGTCGCCGTCACGGACATGGGCTGGATCGCCGGCGGTGAGCGGGTGCCGGACGGATGGGCGCTGCCGGAGCAGGAGTTCGACCACCGTGACTCGATGGTGACCAAGGCAGAGGTACGGGCCCTCGTTCTCGCCCACCTCGCGCCCCGGGCCGGCCGGGTGGTCTGGGACCTCGGCAGCGGCAGCGGCTCGGTCGCGGTGGAGTGCGCCCGTTTCGGGGCCGACGTGCTGGCTGTGGAGAAGGATCCCGTTGCCTGCCAGCGGATCGCGGCCAACGCCGGGCGGTTCGGAGTTGCGGTCGAGGTGGTTCCGGGAGTGATGCCTGGCGTGCTGGGAGGGCTACGTGAGGCGGACTCGGTGTTCCTCGGCGGCGGTGGGGTTCCGGCGCTGGAGGAGGCGCTCAAGACCGGCCACCCGACCAGGGTGGTCGCCGCCCTGGCCGCCATGGAACGGGTGGGGCCGGTGCTCGAGGTGCTGGACCAGCAGGGCTTCTCGAGCGAGGGAACCCAGCTGGCCGGCTCGCGCCTGGCGGTCCTCCCGGACGGCACACACCGTCTCGCCGGGGCCAACCCGGTGTTCGTCCTGTGGGGACGGCGCCGATGATCGGGCTCGTCGCGGCCACAGCTGCCGGCCGCCGGCACGCCGAGCGGCTGGCCGGGCTGTGGCCGGACGCCAAGGTGTTCGGCGGACCAGCCTCGAGCGCGCTCCCCGCGGCGTGGACGGAGTGCACCGGCATCGTGGCGTTCCTGTCCGTCGGGGCCACCGTACGGCTGCTGGCGCCGCACCTCGGCGACAAGCACACCGACCCGGGTGTGGTCTGCGTCGACGAGGCCGGTCGCTGGGCGGTGCCCGTGCTGGGCGCACACGGCGGCGCGGCCAATGCCCTGGCAGCACGGGTCGGCGAGGCGCTGGGCTCGACCGCCGTGATCACGACCGGCTCCGACAGCATCGGACTCAACGCCCTTGACCAGCTGGGCTGGGCGATCGAGGGCGACGCGGCTGCGGTGGCCAGGGCCATGCTCGACGGCGAGGACGTCACCTGCGCCGCCGCTCAGACCTGGCCGCTGCCCCCGCTGCCGGTGCGCAGGGTTCCGTACGCGGAGCTGGTCGCGCCCGCCGTCGTGATCACCGACCGGCTCCTCGACGCGCTGCCTACTCCGTGCGTCGTCCTGCGCCCGCCTTCGCTGGTCCTCGGCATCGGCGCGTCCCGCAACGCTCCGGCAGCCGAGATCGAGCAGCTGGTCAGCGAGGTCCTGAGGTCCGCCGGCCTGTCGGTGGCGTCGGTCTTCGCCGTGGCCACGGCGCAGGCCAAGGCCGACGAGGCGGGCATCCTCGAGGTGTGCGCAGGCCACGGCTGGTCGTTGACCAGCTACGCCGCCGACCTGCTGGCCGAGGTGGCCGTGCCCAACCCGTCCGCCGTGGTGCTGGCAGCGGTCGGGACGCCCAGCGTCGCGGAGGCGAGCGCGCTGCTGCACGCCGGTCCCGGCGCCGAGCTGGTCGTCGGCAAGCGCGCATCGGCCATGGCGACGGTCGCCGTGGCCCGTGCCCGGCCGCGCGGCCGGCTCACCCTGGTCGGACTCGGCCCGGGTGCCCGCGACCTGCTGTCAGCCAGGGCGGCGGAGGCGCTGGCCCGCAGCGGCTTCGTGGTCGGCCTCGATCAGTACGTGGCCCAGGTACGGGACCTGGTCCGGCCAGGGACCGTCGTCCTCGAGAGCGGCCTCGGCCAGGAGGAGGAGCGGGCCCGTACCGCCGTCGACCTGGCTCGCGCAGGCAACGCCGTGGCCTTGATCGGCTCCGGTGACGCAGGGGTCTACGCCATGGCGAGCCCGGCGCTCGAGCTCGCCGACGAGAGCTTCGACGTGGTCGGCGTCCCTGGCATCACCGCAGCCCTGGCGGCAGCCGCCCTCCTGGGCGCGCCGCTGGGGCACGACCACGCGGCGATCAGCCTGTCCGACCTGCACACGCCCTGGCCGGCGATCGAGCGGCGGGTCAGGGCCGCGGCGGAGGGTGACTTCGTGGTGACCTTCTACAACCCGCGGAGCCGCGGCAGGGACCACCAGCTGCCCGACGCCCTGGACATCCTGCGGGAGCATCGCCCGCCGACCACCCCGGTCGGCCTGGTCCGCGACGCCTCCCGGCCGGGCCAGCGGGTGCTGCTGAGCACGCTGGCCGAGGTCCGTCCCGCGGACGTCGACATGCTGACCGTGGTGGTCGTCGGCTCCTCCCAGACGGTCGAGGTCGCCGGCCGGATGGTCACGCCGAGGGGCTACCGATGGGCGTGACCTACGAGGTGTCAGCGGCCTGCACCGCCTGCGGTGCCTGCCTGCTCACCTGTCCTGAGCACGCCATCCGTCCCGACCCGGTGGCCCTCACCGTCCTCGACAGCTGCTCCGACTGTGGCGAGTGCGTGGAGATCTGCCCGGTGGACGCCATCGCCCGCCTCGTCCCCGTGGGAGCCAGCGCATGACCAGCGACCCGTCCTACCCCCTGCTCCTGCGGCTCGAGGGCAAGCCGGTGCTCGTCGTCGGCGCAGGGCCGGTCGCAGCCCGCCGGGCGGCCGCGATGGTGACGGCGGGGGCCGAGGTGCTCGTGGTCGCCCCTGCCATCGGTCCCGACGTCCGGCGCCTCGCCGACGACGGCGCCCTGCAGGTGGCGCAGCGCCCGTACAGCCCCGGTGACCTCGACGGTGTCTGGCTGGTCCACGCGTGCACCGACCAGCCGGCGGTCAACGGGGCGGTCGCCGCCGACGCCGAGGCCGACCGGGTGTTCTGTGTACGCGCTGACGACCGCGAGGCGTCGGCGGCCTGGGTGCCGGCCGTGCACCGGCAGGGCGACGTCGTCGTGGCGGTCAACGCCGGCGGCGCGCCCGCCCGTGCCCGGGCGCTCCGGGACCAGATCGCCGAGGCCCTGGTCGCCGGCGGGACGCCGGGGCCCCGTACCACAGCGGCCGCCGAGCGCACCGGGTCGAGCGGCGTCGTGCACCTCGTCGGGGCCGGTCCCGGTGACCCGGGCCTGCTGACCCTGCGGGCCCGTGAGGTGCTCCGTCAGGCGGACGTGGTGCTGCTGGACCGGCTGGTCGACCGCGCGATCCTGGCCCACCTGCGTCCGGACGCCGAGGTCGTCGATGTCGGAAAGCGCGGCTGGGCAACGAAAGCCGGCGAGCAGCAGGACGAGATCGAGCGGCTGATGGTCGGTCACGCCCGGGCCGGCCGTCGGGTGGTACGGCTCAAGGGCGGTGACCCGTTCGTCTTCGGTCGGGGCGGCGAGGAGGCGCTCGCCTGTGCCGCGGCCGGGATCCCGTTCGACGTGGTGCCGGGGGTCAGCAGCGCGATCGCGGTGCCCGCCTACGCCGGCATCCCGGTCACCCACCGCGGCATCACCCACGACGTCGCCGTGCTCTCCGGCCACCTCGACCCCGATGACCCCGCCTCCCAGGTGCGGTGGCGGGCACACGCAGAGAGTGCCGGCACCCTGGTGGTCCTGATGGGTCTGTCGACGCTGGCGGAGGTCTGCACCACCCTGATCCGGTACGGGCGCAGCCCCGGCACCCCGGCGGCCTCGATCGCCCGTGGCACGACCGTCCGGCAGCGGGTCGTGGTCAGCGACCTCGAGGGCTTGGCCGCTGCCGTCGAGGAGGCCCACCTGCCGTCGCCGGTCGTCACCGTCATCGGTGACGTGGTTCGGCTGCGCGAGCAGATGCGCTGGTACTCAGGGGAAGCAGAGGTCGCGCCATGACCCGTACCATCCACCCGATCGAGTCGGAGAGCTACGCGATCCTGAGGTCCCGTACGGACACCTCGGCGCTCCCGCCGCTGACCAGAGCCGTCGTCGAGCGGGTCATCCACGCCAGCGCAGACCTGGACTACCGGGATGACCTCGTGTGCGACGAGGCCCAGCTCGCCGCGGCCGGCGAGGCCCTCGCCGCCGGAGCGCCGGTGGTCTGCGACGTCGCCATGGTCGCCGCCGGCATCACCGGCATAGCGGCCCGCAGCTGGCTGAACCACCCTCGTACGGCCGAGCTGGCCAGGGCCGGCGGCACCACCCGCTCGGCGGCCGGCATGCAGCTGGCGCTGGACGACGTCGGCCCCGGCGCGGTGTGGGTCGTCGGCTGCGCGCCGACGGCATTGTTCGCTCTGCTCGCCATGGACGCGCGGCCGGCGCTGGTGATCGGGTTGCCGGTCGGCTTCGTCGGCGCTGCCGAGTCCAAGGCCGCGCTGCGCCGGTCAGGCCTGCCGGCGGTCAGCAACCGTACCGAGAAGGGCGGCTCCGCCGTCGCGGCGGCGGCCCTGAACGCCCTGCTGTACGCCGACCGGGACAGCCGGCCATGACCGAGGGGCCAGGGCTGGTCATCGTCGGCCACGGCACCAGGAGCGACGACGGTGTGGCGGAGTTCGCCGCCTTCGTCGACCTGGTCGCGCGGATCGCGCCGGTCGACGTCGCCGGCGGCTTCCTCGAGCTCTCCTCGCCGCCGATGACCGACGCCGTTGCCGGGCTCTACGACCGCGGGCACCGCCGGCTCGTCGCCGTACCCCTCGTGCTGGTCGGCGCCGGCCACGCCAAGGGCGACGTTCCGGCAGCGCTGGCCCGCGAACGGGCCCGCCGGCCTGGGCTGTCCTTCGGCTATGGCCGCCCGCTGGGCCCGCACCCCACCCTGCTCGAGATCCTCGACGAGCGGATCGGCGAGGTGCTGGCGCCGCAGGACCGCGCCGGCACGGCCGTCGTGCTCGTCGCCCGGGGGGCCACCGACCCCGACGCCAACGCCGACATCGCCAGGACGGCGCGGCTGCTGTACGAGGGCCGGGGGTTCGTCATGGTCGAGCCGTCGTTCGTGTCGCTGGCCGAGCCGGGCGTCCCTGCCGCCCTCGACCGGGCCCGGCTGCTCGGCGCCCAGCGGATCGTCGTGTCGCCGTACTTCCTGTTCTCCGGCGTGCTCCCGGACCGGGTCACTGCGCAGGCGCTGCAGTGGGCGGACCAGCACCCTGAGGTCGAGGTCCGGTGCGCGCGCGTGCTCGGCCCGGACGAGCGGGTCGCCCGGCTGGTCCTGGACCGCTATGCCGAGGTGCTGACCGGGGACGTCCGGATGAGCTGCGACACCTGCATCTACCGGATCGCGATGCCCGGGTACGAGGCCCGGGTCGGAGCGCCCCAGCGCCCGCACGACCACCCCGACGACCCGGCCCACCACCATCACCACTACGACTGAGCGGATGTATCTCGGGGACCGCAGGCCGCTCTGTTGGGCACGGCAGGTTGCCGACCCATCAGGAGGTTTCGACCATGACCAACCAGACCATTCACATCCAGGACAAGGGCCTGCACGTGCGCCAGCTGGGCGAGCGGGTCGAGCTGCTGCAGCAGGCGTACGCCGACCCGGCGGCTGCGGCGGAGTACAGCGAGCTGTTCAAGATCATCCACTTCCCGGGCTACACCACGCCGGTGCAGCTCCGGCTCATCCTGGCTCTCGTCGAGGCGGCCGAGGTCAACCTCCAGCAGGCGGCAAGGCTGCGCGGCGCACTGCTCGAGGGCAGCCGGGCCATCATCGACGAGTCGGCCCAGGTCTCGGTCTGAGCTGAGTCACCGGCCGGGCGGACCTGCAAGGATGGTCCGCATGGACCTGCGTCACCACGGCGACCGCGAGGCGCGACCTGGACTGGTCGACCTCGCGGTCAACGTGCGTACGGCACCCCAGCCGGCGTGGCTCGCCGATGCGCTGGCGGCCGGGTTCGCCGACCTGCGCGGCTATCCGGACCCTGCGCAGGCGACGGCGGCCATCGCGGCGAGGCACGGCCGGGAGCCCGCCGAGGTCCTGGTCACGTGCGGCGCGGCGGAGGCGTTCGTCCTCATCGCCCGGGCGTTCACACCGCACCGGCCGGTGGCCGTACACCCGTCCTTCACCGAGCCGGAGGCTGCGCTGACCGCCGCGGGTCACCTGGTCGGACGCGCGATCGCCGCAGCCCCAGGCTTTCTGCTACCGGACGTCGACGACGAGGCAGATCTCGTCGTGCTCGGCAACCCGACCAACCCGACCGGCGTCCTGCACCCCCGGCAGGCGGTACGGGACCTGGCCCGTCCGGGCCGGACACTGGTGGTCGACGAGGCGTTCATGGACTTCGTCCCCGGCGAGACCGAGTCGCTGGCCGGGATTGCCGGCGTACCAGGCCTTCTCGTCGTGCGCAGCCTCACCAAGATGTGGGGCCTGGCCGGTCTGCGCATCGGCTACGTCCTGGCTGAGCCGGCGGTCATCGAGCGGTTGCGGGACCAGCAGCCGTTATGGGCGGTGTCGACGCCGGCCCTGCACGCCGCTGTCGCCTGCATGTCGGGCGAGGCGGTCGCGGAGGCGACCGTCGCCGCGCGCGAGACCACCGCAGCACGGGAGCACCTGACCAGCCTGCTCGGTACGGTGCCAGGGGTGGGCGTCTCGCCGGGGGCCAGCGCGAACTTCCTGCTCCTGCACACGGCCGACGGCGTCGGCTTCCGCGATCTGCTGCGGGGCAGGGGGTTCGCCGCCAGACGTGGTGACACCTTCCCCGGTCTCGGCCCGGACTGGACCCGGGTGACGGTTCCACCGCGGAGCGTGGCCGACCGGTTGGTCGCCGCCTTGAAGACCGGCTGAGGGTTCACCCAGTCCGCCGTGAAGGTCGGATGAGAGAATGGGTCAACTGGTCCGGATTCGTGCTCTCATGAGAACCGTGAAGATCCTGGTTGTCGAAGACGATGTCCGCATGGCCGGCCTGCTGCGCCGAGGTCTCACCGCCCAGGGCTGGCAGGTGGACAGCGTCGGCGAAGGCTCGACCGCGCGGGTGGCTGTGCTGTCCCAGCCCTACGACGCCGTGGTGTGCGACATCATGCTGCCGGGGCGGACCTCAGGGCTCGACCTGTGCCGGCAGGTGCGCAGGGCCGGCGTGTGGACGCCGTTCCTGATGCTCACCGCCAGAACCGCGGTCGAGGACCGGGTCGCCGGCCTCGACGCCGGCGCCGACGACTACCTCACCAAGCCGTTCGCCTTCACCGAGCTGGTGGCCCGGCTCCGTGCGCTGGTCCGGCGTGGCGAGGTGGAGCGGCCGGCCGTGCTCACCGTCGGGCCGCTGAGCCTGGACTCCGTACGGCACGAGGTAAGCAGCGACCAGGGCGTGCTCGATCTCACCGCGCGTGAGTTCGCGCTGCTCGAGTACCTCATGCGCCGGCAGGGCGAGGTCGTCACCCGCGGCGACATGCTGGACAACATCTGGGACTACGCCTACGACGGCCTGTCCAACGTGGTCGACGTCTACATCGGCTATCTCCGGCGCAAGCTGCGCACGCACGGGCTCGAGAGCATGGTGCGCACGATCCGCGGCGTCGGCTACCGGATGGATCCGCCGGAGCAGCCGGCGGCCGTGACGACGGCCGACGCCCGGACCTGACGGTGCTCGACCGGCTGCCCCTGCGGTGGCGCCTGGTGGTCGCGACGCTGGTCGGGACGATTGCCTTCGCACTCGGCTTCGGCGTCCTCGCGGTGTTCGAGATCGAACGCCTGGAGACCCGCTCCGTCACCACGGCCCTGCAGGAGCGGCTGGACCTGTTCCGGCCCCAGCTCAGCGCGGACGGAACCCTGGACGCGCTCGAGGACTCGCCACGTACCAACATCGGCCAGGTGGTGGGTCCCGACGGCGGCGTGCGCGACGCCACCAAGAGCCTGATCACCCAGAAGGCGATCCTCGACGTGGCGCAGGTCCGCGCCCATCCCCAGGGTGTCCAGCGGACGGTGGAGCTCAACCACACCAGGGTCGCTCTGCGCGGCATCCCGGTCCAGCTCGGGGCGACGCCGACCAGCCCGGCCGGCACCGGCGCGCTCATCGTCGGCGTCGAGACCGAGGGGTTCGAGAACGCCGGGTACCAGCTGCGCGAGATCCTGGTGGCCGGGCTCGCCGTGGTCGTGCCACTGGCCGGGCTGCTTGCGTGGCTGCTGGCCGGGCGAGCGCTGCGTACGGTCTCCGACCTCACCGAGGAGGCAGAGGCCGTCGGGCTGTCCGACATCGGGCGCGGCCTGGACGTGGCTGCCGGTGACCCCGAGCTGGCCCGGCTGGTCGCCGCGCTGGACCGGATGCTGGCCCGGGTCGCTGCTGGGCTGGAGCGCGAGCGCCGGTTCGCAGCCGATGCGAGCCACCGGCTCCGTACGCCGCTGGCGACGCTGCGGGCAGAGGCCGAGCTGGCGCTGCTCGAGGGGGACCCGCAGAGCATGGCAGAGGCGCTGCGCCGGGTGATCGACGATGCCGACGACCTGGGCGAGCTGGTCAACCGGCTGCTCGCCGCCCACACCGCACGGCGCAGCGAGCCGGTCGTGGTCGCCGAGGCGTTGGCCTCGGCGGCTGAGCGCTGGGAACGGCAGGTCGCGACGAGCGGCGCGCGGCTGGCGACGGACCTGGGCCGGCTGGACGACGACGGCCGCACGGTCGACCCCCATCTGCTGCGCACGGTCATCGACCCGCTGGTCGAGAATGCCGCCCAGCACGGCAGGGTCGAGGGACAGGTCACCGTCGCCGCCTCGGCCCTCGACGGGTCGCTGCTGGTCCGGGTCACCGACGACGGCGCAGGTGTCGACCCGGCGCTCCGGGACCGGTTGTTCCAGCCGTGGGTGACCACCCGCGCCGAGCGCGGTGGCGCCGGCCTGGGTCTGTGGCTGTCCCAGGAGGCAGCGCGGGCAGTGGGCGGGGACGTCACGCTCACCGGTGCGCCGGTGGGACAGACCTGTTTCGAAGCCCGGCTGCCGCTGTCCGGGGTCTGAGCTCCAGTAGTCGGGCCTGCCGCCGAGGACCTACTGTTATGCTTGTACCAAGCAACCAGTTTAGGCGGGAGACACCGGTGGCTGACGTCGCCAACCACACCGACCAGACCGACCAGACCGACAGCACGGAGGCGATAGGTCGCGAGCTGGGCACCCTGATCCGGGGCGCCAAGGAGCTGCACCACGTGCTCTCGGACCGCGGCCAACCGGTCGTCGACCCACCGGCGTTCATGTTGCTGAGCCGCCTGGCCGAGTACGGGCCGATGCGGCTGTCGGCGCTGGCCGGCTGCGTGCTGCTCGACGTGTCGACCGTCAGCCGGCAGGTCCAGGACCTTCAGCAGGCGGGCTGGGTGGTCCGCGAGCGCGATCCCCAGGACGGCCGGGCGTCCCTACTGCGGCTGAGCCCGGACGGCGAGGCCATCCTCGCCGCCGGTTACGAGCAGCGCCGCCGGGCACTCCGCCAGGTGTTCGTCGCCTGGACCGACGACCAGCGGCAGGCCCTTGCCGATCAGCTCAGCCGGCTCAACGAAGCCATTGCCGCCTTCCGCACCGCGGCCCACCTCAGCACCGACCTGCGACAGGAGAACGCCTCGTGAGCAACGCCGCCACCGAGTCCGCCGACAGAACCCCCGAGAGCCGGACGGGAGCGCTGAGCCACAACCAGATCATGACGATCCTGGCCGGCTTGCTGCTCGGCATGTTCCTGGCAGCGCTGGATCAGACCATCGTTGCCACGGCGATGCGGACCATCGCCGACAGGCTGAACGGGCTGACCGCGCAGGCGTGGGTCACCACCGCCTACCTGATCACCTCGACGGTCACGACCCCGCTCTACGGCAAGCTCTCCGACATGTACGGCCGCAAGCCGTTCTACATGTTCGCGATCACCATCTTCGTCGTCGGCTCGATGCTCTGCGGCACGGCGCACTCCATCTACGAGCTCGCCGCCTATCGCGGTCTGCAGGGCGTCGGCGCCGGCGGCCTCATGTCGCTGGCGTTCGCCATCGTCGGTGACATCGTGCCCCCACGCGAACGCGGCAGGTACCAGGCCTACTTCATGGGAGTGTTCGGCACGTCCAGCGTTCTGGGCCCGGTGCTCGGCGGTTTCCTGGCCGGGCAGGCGACCATCCTCGGTGTCGCCGGCTGGCGCTGGATCTTCTACATCAACGTGCCCATCGGCGTCATCGCCTTGGTCGTCGTGTTCCGGGTCCTCAACCTGCCCCACGTCCGTTCGCAGGCCCGGATCGACTACTGGGGCGCACTTCTGCTCACGGTCGGGGTCGTGCCGCTGCTCGTGGTGGCAGAGAAGGGAAACGAGTGGGGCTGGGGCTCCGCCACCTCACTCGCGTTCATCATCGGCGGTCTGGTCTCCCTGGTGCTGTTCGTATGGTGGGAGAACAGGGCCGGGGACGACGCGATCCTGCCGCTGCGGTTCTTCCACAACTCGGTGTTCACGGTGACCAGCGTGATGGGCTTCCTGGTCGGCGCCGGCATGTTCGGCGGCCTGTCGGCGATCCCGCTCTATCTGCAGATCGTCAAGGGGGAGAGCCCGACCAAGTCCGGCCTGCTGCTGATCCCGTTGATGGTCGGCATCATCGGCGCCTCCGCCACCTCGGGCCGGATCATGATGAAGACCGGCCGCTACAAGATCTTCCCGATCGTGGGCAGCTTCTGCCTGCTGCTGGCGATGGCGTTGTTCTACACGCTGCAGGTCAGCACCGCGCTGTGGATCGCCTCGGCGTTCATGGTCGTGATGGGCGCGGGTCTCGGGCTGAGCATGCAGACCCTGGTCGTGGCCGTACAGAATGCGATGCCGCCCAAGGACATGGGTGTGGTGACCGGTGCCAACACGTTCTTCCGCTCCATGGGTGGCACGTTCGGCACGGCGGTGTTCCTGTCCATCCTGTTCAACTCGATCGGCGGCAACATCCAGCAGCGGATGTCGACCCTGGTCAAGACCGATCCCTCCGGCTACGCAGCCGCGGTCAAGTCGTTGACCCAGGTGCAGGCGGACAAGCTCAAGGCCGGCGGCAGCTCGAGCTCGCTGAACGACTCCGGGTTCATCTCCGGTCTGCCGCAGCTCATCAAGAACGTGTTCCTGCACGGCTTCGCCGACTCGATGCACGAGGTCTTCCTGGTCGCCGCGGTGCTGATGGTTCCGACGTTCGTGCTGTCGTTCTTCATCAAGGAGGTGGCTCTGCGCTCGCAGGGCGGCCTGGCAGCCGCCAGGGCGGAGGCCGCCAACGGTGGTCCGGGGGACGCCTCCCTGGGTCCGGCCGCCGCGACCGGTGCCGGCACGGCCGACGCCGGCAGCGCCAAGTCGGGGACCGCGATCCTCTAGCCGGCAGCGGCGTCCAGCGCCTTGATGATCGCCTTGGTGACCTCGTCCGGCGTCTGCATCGCATCGATGCGGACCAGCAGGCCGCGCCGCTCGTAGTAGTCGACGAGGGGCGCGGTCTGCTCGGCGAACACGGCCAGCCGGTGCGCGATCACGGCCGCGGTGTCGTCGACCCGGCCGTCGATGTGGGCGCGGGCGAGCATCCGCGCGACCAGCGCGTCGGAGTCGCCGTCGAGGAAGACCGCGGCATGGGCGGTGACGCCGGCCTCCTTGCCCATCCGGTAGGCAGCCTCGGCCTGACCGACCGTACGGGGGAAGCCGTCCAGCACGTAGCCGCCGTCACGGGCCGCGTCGACGATGCGGCCCCAGAGCAGCTCGACCACCAGGTCGTCGGGGACCAGGTCGCCCTTGCCGAGGAAGTCCTGCACCCGTTGCCCGAGCTCGGTCCCTGCGGCGATCTCGGCCCGCAGGGTGTCCCCGGCCGCGATGTGCACGGCCCCGTAGTGGGCGGCCAGCCGAACCGCCTGGGTGCCCTTGCCCGAACCGGGGGGACCGATCAGCACGACCCGCACGTGTTCCGCCTCTCGCGCCGACAGCGGCGGGAGTAGTCCCGGCCGTTCATCTGATGCTAAGGGACCGGTGTCCCTGCTGGTCGGCCGGTGGTCAGGGGCTGGGCAGCGGGGCGCCCAGCCCGGCGATGATCGGGCCGAGCTGGTTGCAGATCATCCGGGCCCTGCGGATCTCGGTGCGGGTCCACGCCCGGTCCGCCCTGGTGTAGACCTCGAGCAGGCCGAGCGGCACCTCGCGACAGCTCACCGGCAGCAGCAGCACCGACCGGTGGCCCATCCGGGTGAGCACTGCCCGCTCGGACGGGTCGGCCGCCGGGTCGTCGCGCAGGACCTGGGCGATCTCCTGGAACTCCATCACGTGGTGGGTCAGCGGGTAGTCGGCCAGGTGGTAGGAGTCGCCGGTCGCTGCCCAGCCCCTCGGGCTGATCGTGTGCAGCCGGCTGGACAGCGCGTCCAGCCGGGACAGCACGACCAGGTCGGCGTGCAGCATCGCGGCAACCGGGTGGACGACCTGGGCCAGCATGTCGCGCGAGCTCACCGTGGTGAGCCACTGGCTGAGTCGCTCCATCCGCTGGTCGCCGTCATCGCCCCGGAACGCGTGGGAGGCAGGGGTTCCGGCGAGCGCCTCGGTCATCGCGGTCCGGCAGAGCAGCGCTGCGTCGTCGGCGACCTCTGACCAGCCTTCGGCCGGCCTGCCGAGCAGGTGTCCCTGGCCGAGCACGACGTCGAGGTCGGCGAGGGTGAGCAGCTCCTCGGCCGACTCGATGCCCTCCGCGCAGATCTGCGCTTCGGTACGACGGGCGAACCGGACCAGCGCCTCGACCAGGGCGATCTTGGCCGGGTCGTGCTGGAGCCCGGTGACCAGTGCCTTGTCCAGCTTGATGACGTCGGGCCGGATCGCCAGCATCCGCTGGAGACCGGCGTAGCCGGCGCCGGTGTCGTCGACGGCCAGCCGGGCACCGCGGCTGCGCAGCTCGGCCAGCACCTCCAGCAGCGGTCCGCCCTCGACCATCTGCTCCTGCTCGGTGATCTCGACCACGAGGTCGTCGAGCCGGGGCGGCAGCTGCTCGAGCACGTCGGCACTGACCAGGGCGGACGGGCTGGCGTTGAAGGACAGGTAGCGGCCGG
>JAWWOM010000270.1:0-12247 GCA_033851655.1 Frankiales bacterium | reverse complement strand
CTCGCCGTTGATCCGCGAGTGCGGGTTGATCAGCTCGGTGGCGTCGAGCTGGTTGCCGCAGTTGTCGCACTGGTCGCCGCGCGCGCTGTCGTAGCCGCAGATCGGGCAGGTGCCCTCGATGTAGCGGTCCGGCAGCGTCCGCCCGGTCGAGGGGGAGATCGCGCCGCGGGTGGTCTGCTCGATCATGTAGCCGTTCTTGTGCAGGGTCTTGAACATCTCCTGCACCACGGAGTAGTGGTTGCGGGTCGTGGTCCGGGTGAACAGGTCGTAGGTCAGCCCGAGCGCCTGCAGGTCCTCGGCGATGACCCGGTTGTAGCGGTCGGCCAGGACCTGGGGCGCGACGCCCTCCTGCTCGGCCTGGACCAGGATCGGCGTCCCGTGCTCGTCCGTGCCGCTCACCATCAGCACGTTGTTGCCGGCCATCCGCTGGTAGCGGCTGAAGATGTCGCTGGGGACCCCGAAGCCGGCCACGTGGCCGATGTGCCGGGGTCCGTTGGCGTAGGGCCACGCCACGGCGGTGAGGATGGTACGGGGGGAAGCCATGCCCTGATCCTAGTTGCGCGTGCCAGTGACCTTGGCAGCGACGACTGCGTCGAAGACCGTCCGCTTGGGGACCCCCAGCCGCCCCGCGACCGCGGCGATCGCCTCCTTGCGGGTCTCACCAGCCGCTTCGTGCTCGGCCACGATGACGGCGAGTGCCTCGGCCGGGACCTGCTGCGCCGCCCGCGGCGGAGCACCGGCGACGACGACCGTGAGCTCGCCGCGGACATCGCCCTGTGCCCACTCGGCCAGCTCCTGCAGCGGCCCTCGGCGGACCTCCTCATAGGTCTTGGTCAGCTCACGGCAGACCGCAGCCGGCCGGTCGCGGCCGAAGGCAGCCGCCAGGTCCGTCAGTGACTCCGCGAGCCGGTGCGGCGCCTCGAAGAACACCATCGTGCGCGGCTCGGCGCCGAGCTCCGCCAGCCGCGTACGGCGCTCCCCGGCCTTGCGCGGCAGGAAGCCCTCGAAGCAGAACCGGTCGCTCGCCAGGCCGCTCAGCGCGAGGGCCGTGGTGACTGCGGACGGGCCCGGCGCCGCCGTCACGACGATCCCGGCGGCGACAGCTGCGACCACGAGCCGGTAGCCGGGGTCGCTCACGCTCGGCATGCCGGCGTCGGTGATGAGGGCGACGGTACGGCCGGCCAGCAGCTCCTCGACCAGCGCCGGTCCCCGCTCGGCCTCGTTGCCCTCGAAGTAGGACAGGATCCTGCCGGAGAGCGTGACCCCGAGGTCACGGGTCAGCCGGCGGAGACGCCGGGTGTCCTCCGCCGCGACGACGTCCGCGCTGGCCAGCCACTCCGCGATCCGGGGCGAGGCGTCGGACGGATCGCCGATGGGGGCGCCGAGCAGGATCAGCCGCCCGCGCTGCGCACCCAGGTCGCCCGCCATGCCTGTCCTGCCTGTCATGCGCCCATCCTGACAGCCGCAGCCCCTACGATCGCCTGCATGACCGTCATGCCCGTGACCCTCGAGGCGCAGCCCGCGCTCCCGCCGGTGACCGCCGCGACGCTCCGCGAGCGGCTGGTGCCGCCGATCCTGGGCAGCAGATGGGTGGGCTGGGCGGGCCCGGTCGGGGCGACCATCCTCGCGTTCATCCTGCGGGTGTGGGGCGTCGGGTCGCCGCACGACATCATCTTCGACGAGATCTACTACGTGCACGACTCGCTGGACCTGCACAAGTACGGCGTGGAGCTCGACGCCAACGGGGGTGACGTCGGTGCCGGCTACGTGGTGCACCCGCCGCTGGGCAAGTGGATGATCTCGCTCGGCTACTACTTCTTTCACATCCACCAGAGCGCCTACAACCCGGCCGCCCAGGGCAGCAACGGCAAGATTCCCCCGTTCACCTACACCGGGGCGTTCGCCTGGCGGATCTCAGCTGTCGTCTTCGGCAGCCTGGCGATCCTGTTGCTGGCCAGGGCTGCGCGCCGGCTGTTCCGGTCCAACCTGCTCGGCACGATCGCCGGGCTGCTGCTGGCGCTGGACGGCCTGGAGTTCGTGCAGAGCCGGCTGGCCCTGCTCGACATCTTCCTGATGTTCTGGGTGGTCGCGGCGTTCGCCTGTGTGGTCCGGGACCGCGACGACGTGCGTGAGCGGATGGCGGCCGCGGTCGACGCCGGGGCCGTGCCCGGCCGGATGTTCGTCGGGACCGGCTGGCGGCCCTGGCTGCTGCTCACCGGGGTGTGCGTCGGCGCCGCCTGCGCGGTGAAGTGGGACGGCATCTGGTTCGTCCCGGCGTTCGCCCTGCTCGCCGTCGTGTGGGAGGTCGGCGCGCGCCGTACGGCCGGAGCCCGGCCCTGGGCCGGCACCGTCCGGCAGGGGCTGTGGCGGATCCCGGTCTGGATGGGTGTCGTCCCTGTCGCCGTCTACACGCTGTCCTGGACCGGCTGGTTCCTGAACAGCGGCAAGTACGCCTACCACCACGACGACTTCGTCAAGCCGGGGCAGAGCTTCCTCGCCCACGCGGTGGCGGTGCTGCACGGCTGGGTGAAGTACCACCAGGACGCGTTCAACTTCCATCGGACGCTCTACTCGTACCACCCCTACGCCTCACGGCCGATCTCGTGGCTGTTCCAGGGTCGCCCGGTGGCCTACTACTACACGAGCCCGACCAAGGGCCAGAACGGCTGCGGCTACGACAAGTGCGCCCGCGAGGTGCTCGGCGTCGGCACCTCGGCGATCTGGTTCCCGGCCGTCATCGCCCTGGTCGTCATGCTGTGGTGGGCGGTCGCCAGGCGGGACTGGCGGGCGTCGGCGATCATGGTCGGGTTCGCCGCGGCCTGGGCGACCTGGCTGCCGTTCGCCGCCTACTTCCCGGGCACAGGCAGCCGGCCCCGTACCAGCTTCATGTTCTACGCGTTGCCGGCCGTGCCGTTCATGGTGCTCGCCGTCGTGATGTGCCTCGGCCTGGTCCTCGGCCCGCCGGGCGCCTCACCGCGACGCCGTACGTGGGGAGCCGCCGCTGTCGGCAGCTACGTCCTGCTGGTCGTGATCGACTTCTGGTTCCTCTACCCGATCCTGGCCGGCATCTCGATCTCGGTCCCCTCCTGGCAGCACCGCGTGCTGTTCCCGAGCTGGATCTGACGCCTGCGCCTGGACGATCCCGATGAGATCGTTCAAGATCTTCGCGAGATTGTTCGCGTACATCCCGATCTCGAGGGTCATCGCGCCGGCCGTCCGGACACTGTCCGGGTCCAGGTTCGCCGTCAGCTGCTGCATCCGCGCGTCGAACCCGTCGAACGTGCGGGCCAGCTCCAGCGTCAGCTCTTCTGTGGTCTTCGTGCCTGCCATGACCCCTCCTGCTGATCGTCTCAGAGCGCGAGTCGAAGGACTTGGACCAGCCCCACGACGAGTACGAGGCTTGCGGATCCGCGATAGACGTGATGGGCGTTCCGCTGCCACGAACGCAGCCGCCTGAGAGAACGGGGTGGGAGCACCGTCAGGTCCGCTGCGGCTGCCGCCCGGAGCGAGCACCACATCCCGAGCGGGACCATCGCCGTAACGGCGAAGAAGGCGAACATCGAACGAGACATCGGGGGCGCCCCCTTTCGTGGCTGATCCGGCCTCAACCGGAAGCGAATATGCTGGTCAGAACGAATGCATTCAGGGAGAGCACGACAACGGCGATCAGTGACGCCACAACGGTGGTTCGCGCACGATTGACGAATGTCCCCATGACTCCCCGCTTCGCCGTGAAGGCGATCAACGGCACGAGGGCGAACGGAAGGCCGAACGACAACACGACCTGGCTGAGCACCAGTGCACGGGTCGGGTCGTTGAACTGAGCCAGGATGACCAATGAGGGTACGGAGGACACCGCTCGTCGCAGCCAGATGCTGCTGTTGCGTTTCAGGAATCCCTGCATGACCGCCTGGCCGCTGTAGACACCGGCGCACGCCGAGGCAAGACCGGAGGCGAGCAGCGCAACGGCGAAGACAGCAGCGAAGACGACGCCCTCGGTCCGGGCGAAGGCGTCGTGCACGGCGGCCAGCGAGCTGCCGGTGCCCACGGGGAGAGAGGTGGCAACGACGAGCATGCAGACGTTGACCAGACCGGCCAAGCCCATGGCGATGATCACGTCCCGGCGCAGAAAACGGAGCATGGCCGTCGTCGGCAGCGGGCGTACACCGGTGTTGAAGCTCGCGATGAGCGACGAGTGCAGGAAAACCGCGTGCGGCATGATCGTCGCACCGACGATGCCGCAGGCGAGCAGCGCGCTGTCGGGGCGGCCCAGTCGTGGAACGAGGCCCGATGCGGCACCGGCGGGATCGAAGGGGGATCGCACGACCAGATAGACGAAGGAGAGCGCCAGCACGAACAGCAGCCCCACGACCACAGCGGGAAATGCGTCCCGGCCACGCATCCGACTGCGCAGGATCAGCACCGTGACGGCCCCGACGATCACGCCCCCCACCAGGAGCGGCACGTTGAAGAGCAGGTTCAGCGCAATCGCCCCGCCCACGAACTCGGCGAGATCGGTCATGATGACCACGATCTCCGCGACCAGCCAGAGCCCGATCCGGAGACCCATCCCGGTGTGGTCGCGACACACCTCGGCCAGGCTGCAACCAGTCGCCACCCCCAGCTTGGCCGAGAGGTACTGCACCATCATCGCCATCAGGCTTGCCGCAACGACGGCCCAGAGCAGGAGGAAGCGGTAGTCAGCCCCGGCGCTGATGTTGGTGGCGACGTTCCCGGGGTCGACGAACGCCACCGCCGCCACGAAGGCCGGCCCGATCAGTCCGAGCACCCTCCCCCGCGCCAGGAATCCGCGGCCGACGGCCGGGTCGAATCCGGCGAGCTCAGCCGTCGCCTCGATCGGGCGGGCCAGGTTCGTCAGCGGCGGATTCATGTCAGGGGATGTTGGAGGGCCGTACGAGACCCTCGGCGAGGTCACCGAACCCCGGTGCGTAGATCGCTCCCGGCTGCCCGATCACCTCCTCGACGATCAGCGTCTCGGTTGTCAGCAGCAGGGCCGCGATGGATGCCGCGCTCTGCAGTGCAGATCGGGTCACCTTGAGCGGATCCATGATGCCCATCGCGAACAGGTCACCGAACTCGCCGGTCAGCGCGTTGAAGCCTTGGCCCGTCGGCAGCGAGATCACGCGTTCGACGACATCGTCACCCCCGTAGCCGGCGTTGATGGCGATCCAGCGCAGCGGCTCCACCAGCGCGTCCTGCACGATCCGTGCCCCCAGGGCCTTCTCCCCGTCGAGGGCGAGTGCGTCGATGGCGCTACGGGCCTGGACGAGTGCGGTGCCGCCACCCGCGACCACGCCCTCCTCCAGCGCGGCCCGCGTCGCGGACAGCGAGTCCTCGACCCGATGCTGCTTCTCGGTGAGCTCCACACCGGTCGCCGCCCCCACGTGAATGACGGCGACGCTGCCGGACAGGCGGGCGATCCGTCCCTGCAGCGCGTCCTTGTCGTGCTCGTTCTCCGCCCGCTGGAACTCGTGCTTCAGCTGCTCGATGCGGGCGCTGACCTCGTTCGACGGTCCGACCCCACCGACCATGGTCGTGGTGCTGTCGGTGACGGTCACCCGCCGGACCTGTCCGAGCTGTTCCAGCCGGACGCTGTCGAGGCTGAGCCCGGCCTCGGAGGTGATGACCTGTCCGCCCATCCAGATCGCCAGGTCGCTCAGCTCCGCGATCCGCCGGTGACCGAAACCGGGGGCTCGCACGACGACCGACCGGAACGTGTCCCGCACGTTGTTGGCCACCAGCATGCCCAGCGCAGGTCCCTCGACGTTCTGGGCGAAGATCACGAGCTGCCGCCCCGACCTGGTGACCTGTTCCAGAACCGGCATCAGCTCCTGGACCCGGCTGATCTTCTCGGAGGTCAGCAGGACGTACGGGTTCTCGAAGACCGCCTCCATCCGCTCCCGGTCCGTGACCATGTAGGGCGAGATGTACCCGTTGTCGATCTCCACGCCATCCACATAGCTGACGTCGAGCCCGAAGGTCGCCGACTCCTCGACGGTGACGATGCCGTTCCGGCCGACCCGGCCGATCGCCGACGCGATCACGTCGCCGATCTCGGAGTCGTTGTTGGCCGACAGCGTCGCGACGTTGGCCAGGTCGGAGTTGCCACCGATCTCGCTGGCCTCGGTCTGGAGGCGGGCCACCACCGCATCGACGCCCGCCTCGATGCCGCTCTTGAGCAGCATCGGGTTCGCGCCGTCGCCGACCGCCTTGAGACCCTCGCGCACCATGGCCTGGGCCAGCACCGTTGCCGTCGTCGTGCCGTCGCCGGCAACGCCGTTGGTCTTGGTCGCGACCTCCTTGACCAGCTGGGCACCCATGTTCGCGAACGGGTTGCGCAGCTGGATCTCCCGGGCGATCGTGACGCCGTCGTTGGTGATGGTGGGTGCACCGACCAACTTCTCGATCACGGCGTTACGGCCCTTCGGCCCGAGGGTGACCTTGACGGCATCCGCAAGAGCGTTCACGCCGATCTCGAGGAGTTGCCGGGCCTCGATGTTGAATCGCAGATCTTTGGCCATCGGATGCTTCTTCCGCTGAGTGGGGATGCGCAGAGGGCTGTGCCGTGCGCTACGGGACGAGGATCGCCCGACCACGCACCTTGCCGTGGTCCAGGTCGTCGAGCGCACGCGCGAAGTCCGGCAGGGAATAGGTGGAGGTGTGGAGGCTGACCTTGCCCTGCGCGGCCAGAATCATCAGCTCTGCCAGGTCGTTGTACGAGCCGACCAGGTTGCCGATGAAGTTGATCTCGGTCGAGATGATGTCGATCGTCGGAACGCTCAGGACACCGCCGTAACCGATGACGAAATAGCTGCCGTTGCGACGCAGGCTGGCGACGCCGTCTTCGATGGCCCCGCCTTCACCCACGAAGTCGATGACGGCTTCGGCGCCGTTGCCGCCGGTGAGCTGCTGAATCGCCTCGACCTGGTTGCCGTCCGCGAGCACGGTGTGCTCGGCCCCCAGGTCCTTGGCCAGCGCCAGGGCGTCGGCGTTCCGGTCGACGACGATCATCTCCGCCGAGGACAGCGCCCGGAAGACCTGGATGCCGATGTGACCGAGACCGCCGGCCCCGATCAGCACCGCCCGGTCACCCGGGCGCAGGATGCGCGCCGCCTTGGCAACCGCGTGATAGGCGGTCAGGCCGGCGTCAGCCAGAGCGGCCACATCGACAGGCTGGAGCGAGGGGTCCAGCTTGATCGTCGAGCGAGCCGTCGTCTTGAGGTACTCCGCATAGCCGCCGTCGACGTCGATACCAGGAAAGCTCGACGCCGTGCAATGGACGTCATCGCCGGCCCTGCAGGCGCGGCACAACCCGCACGTGACCAGGGGATGCAATATGACGGCATCGCCCACGGCGACGTTCGTCACGGCGCTGCCGACGGCCTGGACCCAGCCGGCGTTCTCGTGGCCGATGGTGTACGGCAACGCGACGTTGCTCTTCGCCGCCCACTGCCCCTCGATGATGTGCAGGTCCGTACGGCAGACGCCCGCCCCACCGATCTTGACGATCACGTCCAGCGGGCCGGTGATCTCCGGATCCGGGACGTCAACGAACTGCGGCGTGGACTCGTACTTGCCCAGCTGGACGGCCTTCATGGTCGGGCCTCCTCCTCTGGTCGACGGGGCATTTGGTCGCCTGCCGCTTCCGGGTAGCGGGTCGTCAGAAGACCGCGGCAGAAATGGGCGTTACCGTCGATGCTGACGCGCACCGTCTGCGCGAACCTGAGCCGCAGCGGGAGCTGGTCGGCGGGAACAGGTTCTCCGGCGTCGTCGACGAACATCGTCGACTCGTCCTGCACCGGCAGCCCGATGTCGGCACGACGCCTGATCAGGCTGGACCGCTCAGGGCCGGCCGGGAGGTCACCCAGGTGCGCCTCGGACAGTCCTTCGACCGTCCACCCGTTCTTCAGCAGTCGCTGGCAGGCACGCTCCAGGCAGGCGGAGTGCGCCTTCAGCTGGAACGTCCGTCGGAGAGTGCCCAGCTCAGCCACTGCCTGTTCCGGAAACGCCCCGACAAAGCCGGTTCCTGCAGCGACACCGGCGTTGATCTCCTCGGACGCGAAGTGGTCCTCCAGGACGATGGAGGCGCTGCCGACGCCGTCGACCGAGCGAACGGCGTCGTAGGCGTCGGCAACCATGAGATAGGCGAAGTTCGGTGCGCAGAAATAGGTCGGCAGCCTCAGCCGCACCGTGACCTGCCCATCGAGGACGGTCGTCTCCGTCACGAACCCGAGATCGACGATGGACTCGTCCAGCTCGGGATCTCGGACGGTGCTCAACGCACCGATGACCGCACCGCGCAGGCCCGTCCCGACCAGTTCGGCAGTCATGACGATGCGCCCACCGCAACCCCGACCTCAGGCTGGTCAGGAACCTTGGCCGCCAGGAAGTCAGGCACCTTGATGTCGTACATCTTGGCGGCGTTGAGACCCAGGATCTTCCGCTTGACGTCCGTCGTCAGTGGCGCGTACTCGGTCATGTCCTCCGGGATCTGGAAGTCGACGAACTTCTCGATCAGCCACTTCGGGGTCCAGAGCGCGTAGTCGCTGGAGAACTGGATCCGGTCTTCGCCGATCCAGTACAGCAGCTCGCCGATGATCTGCGCGAAGTAGCGAGGCCGGGTGTGGATGAAGGGCATTGCCACCGCGAGCCCGGCGTGCACGTTGGGCTCCTGGGTGGCGATCCAGCAGAAGTCCTCCAGCCGGGGCAGACCACAGTGCTCCACGATGAAGTTGAGGTCGGTGAAGTCGGTCGCGACCGCGTCGATGTCAGCGACATCGAAGGAGTCGCGGTCCAGTGGGCGTATGGTCGGACCCTTGTGAACGTGGATATTCGTGATGCCCAGCTCGCGACAGGCCTCGAGGTAGGTGTGCGTCCAGGGATCGGTCAACTTGTAGCCGCGGGACTCGCCGTGCCACTCGGCGGTGTAGAGCTTGACCCCCTTGAGCCCGAATCGCTCCGCGTCCTTGCGTAACCGCTCAAGGCCCCCTTCCCCGTTGCGCGGGTCGAAGTTGTGGTTGTAGGTGAGCTTGTCCGGGTTCTTCTGGGTCAGCTCCCAGGCCTCCTCGGTCTGCCCGAACCCGTTGTAGTAGAAGTCACCCAGGTAGGCGGGCTGGAAGATCGCGTGGTCCACATAACCGTCCTGGAACAGATCCTTCATCAGGCGGTCGCCGCCGTAGTAGGTGTATTCGTCGTACGGCCAGACCGCGTCCTCGGGGCTGAGGTTCTTGTGGTAGTCGTAGAAGCAGTCGATGAACTGCTTGCCGTGGACGTTCCGGCAGTTCTTCGCGCGGCCGTCCCACAGGGCGATGTGGGCGTCTACGATGAAATAGCTCTCACCATCCTTGGTGTACATGCTCAAATCTCCTTCCAAGAGGGAAACTGCCTACTGAACCGGAGTCAGGTCGAAGTCGATGTACTCCGCGGCGTCCTCGGGATTCGCGAACATGATCGTCTTGTCGTCGAGGTGGACCATGCGTCCATAGTGGGTCGACATGATCTCCTCGAAGTCCGACCCGTCGAACTCGCTGCCGAGGGCTTCCGAGATCTCCTGGTAGTCGAAGACGATCTTGCCGGGACCGTCCACCCTGATCATGGAGGGGTACTCGGTGACGACGATGCCTTCCTTGGCGCCCATGACCTCGGCCACGACGTAGCCGTTCTGGTTGTTCATCAGCGTCACGCCGCACCTGTTCGACGACGTGCGGTTGACATCAAAATTGGCAGACGAGGTGGTCACGGCTACGACTCCTTCGGGTTTGCGATGCCGAGCTCGGCGATCAGGGCGTGGAAGTCGGTGTTGGCGGCGTCGTACGAGTCGGCGAAGGTGATCGCCCGGTCGGCCGGCTGTGACCAGATCGGCTGCAGCTCCAGCGCGGCGTGACGACTGACCGGCTCCCACTTCTCGAGCCAGCCTCGGAGGACCGCCTTGTTCTCGTCGCCGTGTGTGGCGTCGTGGGTGAGGATCGAGAACAGGGCGCGTGTGTAACGCAGGTCCCGGTTGAAGTCGTTCTCTCCGGCGCCGACCAGGGTGGGCGTGATGTAGTCGCCGTTCCGGGCCGCGATCTGCATCACCAGGTCACTGCGGAACAGGACACCGACCAAGGGCTCGAAGACGACGTTGGTCGCGAAGAGCGCCTCCGCCCAGTCCTCGACCGCCGTCAGTCGCTCGACATTCTCACGGACACCCTGCCAGGACGGACTGCTGTTCCATGTGGCGCGGTGCACCGATCCGTCGAACGCCGGCAGCTCCTCGCTGATGTCGAGGTTGTACAGGACCAGGTCCTGGGCGAACCGCAGCTTGTGGACGCTGTTGACGCAGATGGCGTTGTTGATCATGTTGGTCGGTGCGCAGCGCTGGGCCGAGGCGAAGACGTGCATGCCCAGGCCCTGCTCAGCATGCATCCATGCGCCGACGTTCTCGGCGACGAACTTGGTCCAGGAGGGCGACCAGTGCGAGTACGCGCGGGCCTCCTTGGCGTTCTGCAGGTTCAGGTCGATCTGCCGGACCACGTTGGAGTTGTTCCGGTAGATCGTCTTCTCCCACTCCTCGTTCGGGTCGAGGAAGGCGTGCCAGTTGCTGCTCTTGAGCGTGGTCCAGTCCTGCGGATAGCCGCCCGTCTTCTCGGCGAATCCGTACAGCCAACCCTGGGTGAGGTAGCGGTCGGGGTCGGGCTGGACGTCGATGGTGACGTCCTCGTACACGGTGGCCCGCAGCTTCTGCGGCTTGAAGTAGTTGTAGGACCTGCTCGTCGAGCTGGGGAAATCCTGCATTCCCGCTTCGGCGCCGGTGAACTCCGGCTTCGGGAAGCTCTGGGGGGCGTGATGCTTTTGTTCCTTGATCGATGATGTGCTCATGAATTGTCCTCTTCCTTCAAGCCTTGACCCGATCGGGGGCGTCAGGCGGTGTCGGACCCGGCAGTGATGGTGAACTTGTCGTAGTGGATCTGTTCCTGTGGAACGCCCTGCGAGTCCAGCAGCTCGAGGGCGGCATCGATCATCGGCGGCGGTCCGCACAGATAGATGTCAGCTGATGCCAGGGCGTCCTCGTGCCGGCCTACCACGTCGTGGACGAAGCCGGTCGTCGCCTCCTCCCAGCCCTCCGGCCAGGATTGCGACAGGCACGGAACGAACTTCAGCTGCGGCAGTCGCTCCCGCAATGCCGCGATGTCGTCCAGCGAGATCAGGTCGGAATCCGTGCGTGCGCCGTAGTAGAAGGTGACCTCGCGGCTGTTGCCGCTCTCGGCCATCTGCCTGAGGAGAGCCAGCATCGGCGCCATGCCGGCTCCTCCGGCCACGAAGACCAGCCTGCGCTCCGAGCTGGACTTGAGAATGAAGGTTCCGTACGGACCTGTCACGTCGAGCTTGTCGCCCACCGCGAGCGCGTCCTGCAGGAGTCCGGAGAAATGGCCGCCGGGGTAGCGCTTGATGATGAAGTCGAGCCGACCGCTGATCGACGGCGGCGAGGCCATCGAGAACGATCGGTGCTCGTCACGGCCGGGCACCTGGATGTCCACATACTGGCCCGGGTAGTAGCGGAACGAGTCCGGCTCGAGCAATTGGAGGACGAGGTGCGTGATGTCGGGAGTCAGCTCGGTCATCGCCGTGATCTCCGCACTGGCGGTGACGACCGGCAGCCCGGAGTGAATCATCTCCTCGTCGAAGTTGATCAGCTCGACCTCGAGGTCGGAGTAGGCGTGCGCCCGGCACAGCAGCACGTAGCCCTCGTCGCTCTCGTAGTCGGCCAAGGCGAACGTCGAGTACCTGTCCATCTGCACGTCGCCGTCAATCAGGAACGACTTGCAGGCAGAACACTGGCCCTCCTTGCACCCGTGCATGAGCATCACGCCCTGCCGGAACGCCGCGTCGAGAACGGTCTCGTCCTCGGCGACCTCGATGTCGATCCCGACCGGTTCGAAGCGCACCTTGTGCGTTTCGGTCATTGCCGGCTCTCCTTCCACATGTGGGGCGGTGCGATCGGCTCCTGGTCAGGGTGAGGTGGCGTCGCGCCAGACCACCACCTCACCCTCGTCCCAGGGTTGGCCCGGCTAGACAGCAGCCGGCGTGCGGTTGGGGTTGGACCGGTATGCGGCGGCCCAAGCCTCCCGCTCAGCGTCCGTCATCTCGTTGAGAGTGACGTTCGGGCTGCCGAACTCGATGCCCCTCACGTCGTCGAGCGTCCACAGCTTCTTGGGGTCGCTGAGGTCGAGGTGCGGCTGGCCGACGA
>JAWWOM010000250.1:0-5882 GCA_033851655.1 Frankiales bacterium | reverse complement strand
GCCTTCGCCGAGGCCGCCCTGTTCGTCGGGTTCGTCCTGCCCGGTGAGACAGCCGTGATCCTGGGCGGGGTGCTCGCCAACCAGCACCGGGTGTCCCTGCCGCTCATCGCCGTGGTCGCCGTCGTCGGAGCCATCGTGGGCGACAGCGTCGGGTACGAGGTCGGCCGTTACTTCGGGCCGCGGATCCTCGCCAGCCGGCTGTTCGCCCGACATCAGGGCGGCCTCGAACGCGGCCAGGATATGCTGCGCCGCAAGGGCGGCCGGGCCGTGTTCCTGGCCCGGTTCACCGCCTTCCTGCGCGCTGTCATGCCGGGCCTGGCGGGCACCGCCCGGATGCCCTACCGCCGGTTCCTCGCGTTCAACGCCGCTGGTGGCGTGGTCTGGGGGGTCGGCTTCACGTTGCTCGGCTACCTTGCCGGTGCGAGCTACACCACGGTGCAGAGCTATGCCGGTCGGGCCAGCCAGGTCTTTCTCGGCCTGATCCTCCTGGTCGGCATCGTCCTGGTCATCCGGCACCGCCGCAGCGAGCGCGACCCCGAGCCGCCGGAGGCCGCTGACCCGAGAGCAGACGCATGATCGGCTGGAAACTGCCGGCGCCGTTACATCGAACCTCGATATAATTTGGAAATGCCTCGTCAGCCGGCCGTGCCAGCACTGGACGTCGACGGGCTGACCACGGGGATCGAGGACTTCAACACCATCTTCATCCGGCTCCCGTCGGTCCGGAGGCTCAACTTCTCGACCCTGTCCGTGCTGCACACGCTGTCCTGCTCTCCCTCACCCGCGCCGGCAGGCAGATCGTCCGGTCGCGGCACGCCAACCGTGTGGCCGAGCTGTCCCGTCTCGTCAGCCGCCTGAACGAGCAGGAACGCGAAGTGCTGGCCGGCACGGCGCGTGTGCTGGCCCGGCTGACGGAGATCGCAGCAACCGACGACAGCAGCAGCTAGCCAAGGAGACGTCGTGCCCGTACGCGATGCGGACAGTGCCCAGCCCAGGCCAGCGTTCCCGCTTGAGCGGACACCGATCCACGTGCCTGACGAGGTGCTCGATGACCTGCGGCGCCGGCTGACCACGACCAGGTGGTCGTTGGATGCAGGCAACGAGGATGGCTACTACGGCGTGCGCCGCTCCTACCTGCAGGAGCTGGTGGCGTACTGGGCGGACGGTTTCGACTGGCGCGCCGCCGAGCGGAGGATCAACGCCTACGAGCACTACCGCGTCGAAGTCGGTGACGTGCCTGTGCATTTCATGCGCAGGCCAGGAGTGGGTCCGAGTCCGGTGCCGCTGATCCTCAGCCACGGCTGGCCGTGGACGTTCTGGCACTGGTCCAAGGTCATCGACCGGCTCGCCGACCCGGCTGCATTCGGGGACGATCCGGACGACGCGTTCGACGTGATCGTGCCGTCGCTGCCCGGCTTCGGATTCTCCACGCCGCTCACTCATCGGCCAGACATGAACTTCTGGAAGATCGCCGACGTGTGGCACGAGCTGATGACCGGCGTGCTCGGGTACGAGAAGTACGGAGCCGGTGGCTGCGACGTCGGGGCACTGGTGACCGGTCAGCTGGGGCACAAGTACGCAGCCGAGCTCCACGGGATCCACATCGGGTCAGCGCTCAAGCTCACGTTCTTCAACGGTGATCGGGCCTGGGATCTCAGTGGCGGCAGGCCGATCCCGGAAAATCTGCCACCTGCCATCCATCAGCGGATCGTCGCTCTGGAGAAGCGCTTCGCCGTCCACCTCGCAGCGCACGTCCTCGGCCCGAGCACGCTCGGGCACGGCCTTGCCGACTCGCCCGTCGGCATGTTGGCCTGGATCCTGGAGCGCTGGGCGAGCTGGTCGGACAACCAAGGCGACATCGAGAACGTCTTCAGCAAGGACGACCTGCTCACGCACGCCACGATCTATTGGGCAGGCGCTGGCATCGACACGTCGATCCGCACCTACGCCAACAACAACCGCTACCCCTGGACGCCGTCGCACGACCGCTGGCCCGTGATCGAGGCCCCCACGGGAATCACTTTTGTGGGATATGAAAACCCCCCCGGCGTGACAACCAGCGAACAGCGGGTGCAGAACTTTCTCGACAGCGACCGCTCCGCCTGGTACCGCCACGTCAATGTGACCGCCCACGACCGAGGGGGGCATTTCATCCCGTGGGAACTGCCTGGCGAGTGGGTCGAGGACCTGCGCCGTACCCTGCGCTTCAGCCGGGCCGACCCAGGGTGACTTCGACGAAGGCGCCTCCTGCTGCTGACCTGGCCAGCCGGACGCGCCCACCGGAGGCCTCGGCCGTACGGCGGACGATGTCGAGGCCGAGTCCGGAGGATCCCGCGGTGCTGGTGCCCCGGGTCTCGACCCGTTCGTCGGGGAAGCCCGGCCCGTCGTCGGCGACCACCAGGACTGCCCCGCCACCAGCCGCCGGGCGCAGGCTCACGTACATTGCCGTGGCGTCGTCGGTGTGTTGGAAAACGTTGTGCAGCAAGGCATCCACGGCAGCGGTGAGGTCCTCTCCGGACACCCGCACCTCGCACACCTCTGTCGGCAGGTCGAGGGACAGCGGTCGTCCCTGGTCCTCGGCGAGGACCTCCCAGAACGCGACCCGTGCCCGTACGACAGCGGTCGCGTCGGTACTGGCGGTGATGCCCTCGCGTACGGGGCGCCTGGCCTCCTGGATCACGTCGTTGACCGTGCGTTCCAGAACCTCGACGTGGCCGCCCAGCCGGGCGGACTCGTCCGGGTTGCGCAGCGAGTCGGCGTCAAGGCGTAGCGCGGTGATCGGGGTGCGCAACCGGTGGGAGAGGTCGGCGACCATCTCGCGTTCGGCCTGGAGCAGCTCGCCGACCCGGCGGACCACCCGGTTGAACGTCTCGCCGAGCGCGCGGACCTCGGGGGTCCCGGCCGGCGTCACCCGGGCACCCAGGTCACCGGTGGTCAGCCGGTGTGCCGCGTCGGCGAGGTCGAGGATCGGCCGGACGATCCGCCTGCCGATGCGGTCCGCCGCGAGGATGGCGAAGCACAGCACACCGACGCCCAGCGTCGCCAAGATCGCCCACGAGGCGGAAACCCCCTGGCGCAGCAGAGTTTCCGGCACCCAGGTCTGGACGACGATGATGCCTTCGCCGGTCGTCACGGGCACCAGGAGCACCCTGTTCTCGCCGTCGTCGGTCACGAACGACGAGCCGTGGAAAGCGGTCTCGACGGCAGTGGTACGAGGTGCCGGCGCGCCCTCGATGCTGCCGTCGGCGAAGAACACGGTGGTTCGGCGGGTGCTCCGCTGGTTGACCAGCGCGATCACCGGGCGCAGGGCTGTCGGCGAGTGCTCGACCGCTGCGATCACGGCCACGCCGTGCGCCTCCTGCGTCGCCGCTGACATCGCCCGGTCCTCGGCGAGGGTCTGTACCAACAGTGCCAACGGCAGCACGAAGGCGATGACGACGGCCGCAGCGACGGCGGCGACGAGCGTCGAGAGCTGACGTCTCATGGCCCGGCCGGGCGGGTCAAAGTGGCGGAGGGACGAGCTTGATGCCCACCCCGCGGACGCTGTGCAGATAGCGCGGGTCCTGCGCCGACTCGCCCAGCTTGCGGCGCAACCAGGACAGGTGGACGTCGACGGTCTTCTCCGCGCCGCCGTACGGCAGGTGCCACACCTCGGCGAGCAGGTCGCGCTTGCTCACCACCTGGCCGGCCTTGCGAGCCAGCTGGTGCAGCAGGTCGAACTCCTTGCGGCTGAGCTCCAGGGCTTGGCCGTCGAGCGTCGCGTCCCTCGTCTGGGGGTCCACCGTCAGACCGCCGACCACCAATGGACCGGTGACGTCGGGAGCACTGGTACGACGCAGCACGGCCCGGATCCGTGCGTCGAGGTGGTCGGCGGAGAACGGCTTGACCACGTAGTCGTCGGCACCGGCATCGAGGGCACGGATGATCTGGCCCTCGTCGTCCTGGGCGGTGATGACCACCACCGGCACCTGGGAGACACCGCGCAACATCTTGAGCAGGGTCGCGCCGTCGACGTCGGGCAGGCCGAGGTCGAGCAGGATCAGGTCAGGTTCGCCCTCGAGTGCGCTGTGCAGCCCTTCCATGCCCGTCGGCGCCGTGTCCACCCCGTGGCCGCGCTCGCTGAGAGCGCGCACGAGAGCCGAGCGGATGGCGGAGTCGTCCTCGACGAGCAGGAGTTGTGGCACCCGGCAGACGGTAGTCGCGCGGTTGCACCGAGTCGCTAGTAGCGGCAAGGTCGTCATGTCATTGTCATGTTCTTAACCTCCGGACAAGCATCGGCCGCCGACAGTCCTTCTGTGATGCTGACGGATCCAGCCGGGATGGCGAGGCGAGCAGGACAGGCCACCGTGTGGGCCGTCTGTGCCTTGGTGATGGCCGTGGTCGCCTGGTGGGCGGTCGGACTCGTCGGCGACCAGGTCGCCGATGTCGGCCTCCAGCAAAGTCCCGGCCCGACCAGCTCGACCCCGGCCGCTGCCCCGCTGGCTGCCGCAACCTCAGCCGCTGCGCAGACCACCACCGCCGCGCCAGCCGTCGCTCCGGTGTCCACCAAAGCCAAGGCCGAGCCGGGACCGCCCGCGACCAAGCCGGCGGTCAGCCGACCTGTCCAGCAGCCGCGACTCCCGACGGGGGCGAGCACCACGGCCGGCCCCGCTGCCCCGACCACCACGGCGGGCCCGACGAAGACTGCGCCGGTCACCACGACGTCGCGACCCACCGCCGCACCGACGCACCCGCGGACGAAGTCTCCCGCGCCGCCCGCCGCCGTGCCGGTGACGACGACGCCGGCACCCACAACCACGCCGCCGCCGGTCGCCCCGCCGGCGGCGCCGATCACCACGGTGGCGCCGGTCACGACCAAGGCGCCCCCCACGACGACGGCGGCTCCCACGCGAACAGCCGTGCCGACCACCACGCAGCCGCCCACCACGACCACGTCTGCCGGCAACACCTACACCTACTCGCCGTCCGGCGGCACCGTAGCGGTCCGCTGCTCCGGCAACCAGGTCTCACTCGTGTACGCCAGCCCCTCGACCGGCTGGCGGCTCCAGACGGAGTCGACCGGCCCCAGCGTGCTGCAGGTGCAGTTCCTCCGCGGCGAGAGCCAGACCCAGGTGCACGTGACGTGCAGCAACGGCGTCGCCCAGGCCGAGATCGAGACCGGCTGACGGTCCGCGTGCGGCTGCCCTCAGTCAGACCTGACCGCGGTCGGCAAGCGCCTGCGCCACCTCGAGATCCTCGTCGTGGCGCAGGAACTGCAGCTCGTTGGACGAGTCCATCACGGTCTTGGGAAGCAGCATGCTGACCACTGCACCGCCCGCGGGGGAGTTGGCAGCGGTGGCCGAGCCGCCGTGTTGCAACGCGACGGTCTCGACGATGGCGAGTCCCAGTCCGGTGCCGGAGTAGCGGCGGTCACGGCGGTGCTCGGCCTGCCAGAACGGCTCGAACACGTGCGCCAGTCCCGACTCCGGGATGCCGGGGCCGGAGTCGCCGACCGACAGGACCACGCCCGTCGGCCCCGCCGTCACGGAGATGTCGATGTGGTCGCCGGGCCGGGTGTGCTTGATGGCATTGTCGAAAAGAGCGTCCAGAGCCGCGCTGATCCGCTCCTGGTCCAGGAGCAGGACCGGGGACCAGCAGCTGACGTGCCAGGCGCGGACGCAGGTCACCGACCAACGGCGCGCAGCTCCCCGTACCAGGTCGAGCGGGTCGATCTCGGTCGGGAAGAAGGTGGCCGGATTTTCCATCCGGGCGAGGGCGAGCAGCCCTTTGCTGATCAGTGCCATCCGGTCGAGCTCGGCGATGGCGGTGGTGAGGTCGGCGACCTGGCCGGTGTCCTGGATGCCCTGACGGACCAGCTCGACATGACCGCGCGCCACGGTCAG
>JAWWOM010000228.1:0-6248 GCA_033851655.1 Frankiales bacterium | reverse complement strand
CCGGCCTGACCGCTGGCCGGGTCGCGGGTGAAGGCCACGCCGGTGCCACTGCTGTCGCCGAGGTTGCCGAACACCATGGTGCAGATGTTGACGGCAGTACCGAGGTCCTGCGGGATCCGTTCGCGCTGCCGGTACAGCCGGGCCCTGCCGGTGTTCCAGGAGCTGAACACCGCGCGGACAGCCAGGTCGAGCTGCTCGCGTGGCTGCTGCGGGAAGTCGGCGCCGGTCTGCTCGCGCACGATCTCCTTGTAGCGCAGGACAAGTGCGCGCAGGTCCGGGCCGTCCAGGTCGAGGTCGGACTTGACGCCCTTGTCGTGCTTCAGCTCGTCCAGCGCGTCGGCGAACGCCGCCCCGTCGATGTCGAGAACGGTCTTGCCGAACATCGAGATCAGCCGACGGTAGGAGTCCCAGGCAAACCGCGCGTCGCCGGATGCCTCGGTCAGCCCGAGCACGGAGGAGTCGTTCAGCCCGATGTTGAGGACCGTCTCCATCATGCCCGGCATGGAGAACTTGGCCCCGGACCGCACGCTGACCAGGAGCGGGTCGTGCCGGTCGCCCAGTCGGCGGTTGAGGCGGTCCTCGAGCCGGCGTAGGGCCGCGGTCACCTGGACCCTGAGCTCCGCAGGTTCGTGTCCGGACCCGAGATAGGAGCGGCAGGCCTCCGTGCTGATGGTGAACCCCGGCGGCACCGGCATCCCGAGCCGGGTCATCTCGGCCAGGTTGGCGCCCTTGCCGCCGAGCAGGTCGCCCTGCTCCTTGTCGCCGTCGGCGAACTCGTAGACGTACTGAGTCATGGCCTGTCCTGCCTTGGCCGAACATCCTGGCTCGTCATTGGCTGAGAGTAGGACCGCCGACCGATAGCGTCCAAGTGATTGTCGCTCTTAAATCGATAGCCGTTGGCTATTGCGCGCGCCCGTCCGGGCGGGGTCAGCTGCCCGATGTCGCACGTCAACCGTAGCGCTGTGCCGACCGTCTCGCGCTGCTCAGGGGAGCCGGGCGTACTGCGTCTCGCCGGCGTCGACCAGCTCCTCGAGCGCCAGCTCGTCCGGCCGGACGGCCAGCCGCTCGGTCAGGGTTGCCCGTACGGCGTCCTGCACCTCGGCGAGGGTTTTCGCCGACAGGAACAGCCCGGACATGGTCGGCAGCTCCGCGGTCCAGCCGCCACTGAGCCGGGTGTAGATGACGGGGTAGCGAGGCATTGTCGTCCCTCAGTTCGCGATCGAGGTGGACTCGGCGAAGCCGAGCTGGAGCTTGAGCGAGGCGAGCTCGTCGACCAGCTCGTCGGGGAGCCGGTCGCCGAGGCCGGCGTAGTGCTCGGCGATCAGCGCCGCCTCCTCGCCCCAGACCTCCGGGTCGACGGTGAGCAGCAGCTCCCGCTGGGCCTGGCTGAGGCTGAGGCCCCTGAGGTCGAGGGCTCCGTCCTCCGGCAGCAGGCCGATGGGCGACGTGATGGTGCCGGCGCGGCCCTCGAGCCGGTCGACGATCCATTTGAGGACGCGGGCGTTCTCGCCGAAGCCTGGCCACACGTACCGGCCGGCGGCATCCGCGCGGAACCAGTTGACCAGGAACATCTTGGGCAGCCGGGCGGCGACGCCGTTCGGTCGGCTCGCCTTGCCGAGTGCCAGCCAGTGGCCGAGGTAGTCGGCCATGTTGTAGCCGCAGAACGGCAGCATGGCGAACGGGTCGCGGCGCAGGACGCCGATCTTGTTCTCGGCGGCCGCCGTGCCCTCCGACGCGACGTTCGAGGCGAGGAAAACCCCGTGCTGCCAGGAGAATGCCTCGGTGACCAGGGGAACCGCCGAGGCCCTGCGCCCACCGAAGAGGATGGCCGAGATGGGGACGCCGGCCGGGTCCTCCCACTCGTCGGCGATGGTCGGGACCTGGCTGGCGGCGACGGTGAACCGGGAGTTGGGGTGCGCGGCCGGCGTCGAGCTCCCGGGCGTCCAGTCGTTGCCCTGCCAGTCGATGAGGTGCGCCGGTGGCGTGTCGGTCAGGCCCTCCCACCACACGTCGCCGTCGTCGGTCCTGGCCACATTGGTGAAGATGGCATTGGCGTACAGGGCGTCGATCGCGTTCTTGTTGGTGCCCACGCCGGTGCCCGGCGCGACGCCGAAGAGTCCGGCCTCGGGGTTGATCGCGTACAGCCGGCCGTCATCCCCGAACCGCATCCAGGCGATGTCGTCGCCGACCGTCTCGGCCTTCCACCCGGGCAGGCTCGGCTCGAGCATGGCGAGGTTGGTCTTGCCGCAGGCGGACGGGAAAGCCGCGGTGATGTAGTGCACCTCGTTCGCCGGCGAGGTGAGCTTGAGGATCAGCATGTGCTCGGCGAGCCACCCCTCGTCCCTGGCGATGACCGATGCGATCCGCAGGGCGTAGCACTTCTTGTTGAGCAGCGCGTTGCCGCCGTAGCCGGAGCCGTAGGACCAGATCTGCCGGCTCTCCGGGAAGTGCACGATGTACTTGGTGTCAGGGTTGCAGGGCCACGCCACGTCGGCCGCACCGTCGACCAGGGGCCGGCCGACCGAGTGCACCGCCGGCACGAAGCTGCCGTCCTCGCCGATGGCCTCGAGCGCCTGCGTGCCCATCCGGGTCATCACCCGCAGCGACATGGCCACGTACGCCGAGTCGGTGATCTCGACGCCGAGGCCGGAGAGCGGGGAGCCGACCGGGCCCATGCAGAACGGGACCACGTACATCGTGCGGCCGCGCATGCATCCCTGGAACAGGCCGTCGAGGGTGCGTCGCATCCGCGCCGGGTGGACCCAGTTGTTGGTCGGGCCGGCGTCATCCTCGCGCTCGGAGCAGATGAAGGTGCGGCTCTCGACCCGGGCGACGTCGGTGGGGTCGGAGGCGGCGTAGAAGCTGTTCGGCCGCTTCAGCGGGTTGAGCGGCAGCAGGGTCCCGTTCCCCACGAGCAGTCCGGTCAGCCGCGACCACTCCTCGTCAGAGCCGTCGCACCACTCGATCCGGTCCGGTTGGGTGAGGGCCGCAATCTCCTCGACCCAGGCGGTCAGTCGGCGGTGGGGGGTGGGGTGGGTCGGCCGCTGCAGCAGCTCCTGACTCGTCATCTCCCGAAGGTAGGCCTCCCCAGGCAATAGCGTCCAAGCGCTTGTCCCTACCGATTCGATAGCCATAGACTATCGAGGCATGCAGCTCCAGCAGCTCACCTGCTTCGTGACCGTCGCAGAGGAGCGCAACTTCACCCGTGCCGCCGCCCTGCTGCACATGGCTCAGCCGTCGCTGAGCAAGCAGGTGCACAACCTCGAACGCGAGCTCGGTGCCCAGCTGTTCGACCGCAACCCGGGCGGTGCCCGGGTGACTGCCGTCGGCGAGGCACTGCTGCCGTACGCACGACGGATCCTCGGCGACGTCGAGAGCGCCAGGCGTGAGGTCGAGGAGCTGGTGGGGCTGCGCGCCGGCCGGGTCCGGGTGGGTTCCCTGCCCAGCCTCTGCACGACCCTGGTCGCCGACTCGTTGCAGCACTTCCACGAGGAGTTCCCGGCTGTCCAGCTCATCGTCGAGGAGGCCGGCTCGCGGCAGCTCGTCAAGCACCTGGAGGAGGGCATCCTCGACCTTGCCGTCATCGTGCTGCCGGCGGCCCGTGAGGAGTCCGACCTGGTGACGCAGCCGCTGTTGACCGAGGAGCTCGTCGTCGCGCTGCCCGCGACCGACACGACGGTCACCGCCACCAAGTTGAAAGTGGCCGACCTGCAACGGTTTCCGCTGGTCATGTTCCGTGAGGGCTACGACCTGCGCTCGACAACCATCGCCGCCTGCCACAGCGCCGGCTTCGATCCGACCTTTGCCGTCGAGGGCGGCGACATGGACGCCGTGCTCAGCTTCGTCGAGTCCGGCCTCGGCGTGGCGGTGGTTCCCGTACTCGCGCTGCGGGGCCGGCCCAAGCTGCGGCAGATCCCGTTCGACCCGCCGCGGCTGCGCCGGACCATCGTGCTGGCCCGGCTGCGCCACGTGCAGCCGTCCCGCGCCGCCCAGGCGTTCCAGAGCGCCGTGATGCGCACGGCGGCGGAGTTCGGCTACGAGCGGGGCCAGAGTCGCGGTTAGGCCTCCGACCCGGTTGGTTGGAACGTCAGCGACACGGAGTTCATGCAGTAGCGGTCACCGGTCGGCGTCTGCGGTGCGTCCTCGAAGACGTGCCCGAGGTGCGAGCCGCACCGGGAGCAGAGGACCTCGACCCGCTTCATGAACAGGCTGTCGTCCGGGCGCAGGATGACCTTGTCGCCCTGCTGGGGCTCGTAGAAGCTCGGCCAGCCGCAGTGCGAGTCGAACTTGGCCTGCGACCGGAACAGCTCCTGCCCGCAGGCCCGGCAGCTGTAGACGCCGACCCGGTCCTCGTACAGCAGCTTGCCGGTGCCCGCGCGCTCCGTGCCGGCCTTGCGCAGGATGGCGTACTCGTCGGGGGACAGCTCCTCGCGCCACTGCGCGTCGGTCTTCTCGATGGGGTAGCTCATGGGTCGAGGCTACGTCGACGATCCTGGTGCGGCCTGCCCGGCGGCGACCGGTCAGATCATCGTAAGAACCACCTTGCCGTGCACGTGGCCGTTCTCCACCGTCCGGTGCGCGTCCGCCACCTGGTCGAGGGTGAAGACGGCCTCGAGCGGCACCCGCAGCTCGCCGGCCTCGATCAGCCGGGTCAGCTCCACCAGGTGCTCGGTGTCCGCGTGCACGAACATGTACCGTCCGCCGAGCTCCTTGACGGACGGGTCGATCACCGACACCAGCCGACCGGTCTCGTTCAGCGCCTTCGGACAGTCGGCGAGGGTGTCGCCGCCCCTGAGGTCGAGCACCGCGTCCACGCCGCGAGGGTGGCCGCCGTTCCGCAGCTGCTCGGAGGCGGGACCCGCGTGATAGTCCAGGCACCCGTCGACCCCGAGCCCTTCGAGGTAGCCGAAGCTGTCCGGGCTGGCCGTGCCGATCACCGTGGCACCAAGGGATTTGCCGAGCTGCACGGCGAAGGAGCCCACACCTCCGGCTGCCCCGTGCACCAGGAGCGTCTCGCCGGGCTGCAGGTGCAGGTGGTCGGTCAGCGCCTGGTAGGCGGTCAGCCCGGCCAGTGGAACCGCGCCGGCCTCCGGGTGACCGAGCGACGGCGGCTTGGCAGCCAGAAGCCCGTACGGTACGGAGATCCGCTCGGCGTAGGCGCCCAGCTCGAGGAAGTGCTTGCGGACGTAGCCGAAGACCTCGTCGCCCTCCCGCCAGTCCTCGATGGCCGGGCCGACCTTCTCGATGACTCCGCTGATGTCCCAGCCGATGACTAGGGGGAAGTGCGAGACGAACCGGCCGGCGAAACGGCCCTGGCGGATCTTGGTGTCCACCGGGTTGACCCCGGCCGCATGCACCCGGACGATGACGTCGTCGGGGCCGCACAAGGGGTCGGGCAGCTCCTCGAGCCTGAACTGGTCGGGGGTCCCGTACTCACTGATGGTGGCAGCTCGCATGGTCAGCGGCCTTCCCCGTACGGGACGGTGTGCACCAGGCTCAGCCGGGAACGTGGACCGAGCGCCGGGCGTGGGCCACCCGGAGCAGACCGAGCGCGCTGCCGGCTGCTGCGCCGAGCAAACCCCAGACCAGCCGGGCCGTGGCCGATCCGTGCGCGGAGGTGAAGGCGGCAGCGACCCCCGCCACCGCCGGCATCCCCACCAGGACGAGCAGCGGGTGCAGCCGGGCACTGCCGTTGCCATAACGCATGCGGGCCGCGAGGTACCTGCCGGTGTACTCGCGGTGGCTCAGGGTCCAGACCGCCGGCAACACGTCGAAGACTGCGAGCAGTGCGGCCGCGGCACCCAGGGCGATGCCGGTCGCGAGGCTGTGCCGCCCGACGGCGATGGCAGCCCAGGTCCCCAAGCCGACGAACAGCGCGGCTCCGGTGAGGTGCGCAGCCGGCGAGGGCGTCGCCATCCGGCTCGTCCACCCGGTGTCCTTGAGGTAGGAGAGCGCCTCGCTGTCGCTGTCGCGGAACCGGCTCCCATGGCGCCGCTGGTGCATGAGGCTTGTCATGAGAAGCGCTCCTCTCCCGCTGTTCTCGGGGCCTGGTGATCTTCCGAGTTCCCGCCGCGACACCGGTTGACACCCGCGACGGTGGATCGGCCCTCGGGTAGCGTGCCGGTCATGGCCGTTTCGCCGTTCATCGAGATCGACGTGGACGGGTTCACCGTCAAGATCACCAACCCGCAGAAGCCGTTCTTCAGCGAGCGCGGGGAGACCAAGCTGGACCTGGTCAACTACTACCT
>JAWWOM010000056.1:0-7417 GCA_033851655.1 Frankiales bacterium | reverse complement strand
GCCAGGGCGCCGGCCGCGGCCCGCAGACCCGGCAGCGCGCGGAACCGGGCGAACCGGGTCCGTGCTGCCTGATCTGCGTGGTCGGCATGGTCGGCATGGTCCTGGCGCACATTGCCTCCGCTGTCCGGTGTTGGCCTCGATCAGCCTCGGCAAGAACCGTCCGGGACCTTAGCCTGCGGTTGAGGGTGACAGCAGGTGAGAGCCTCACAGGAACAGGGTGATGTGTCCAGCCGAGGCGTGTGCGGCCACCCCGCGCTCCGGTCGCCGGGTCAGTCAAGTTGCTCCGTACGCAGGTCAACCGTGATCGCCGGTTGGACGAAGACCTGAAGGGGAATCTTTCCTCCTGACCGTCCGTTCCCCCCGTGTACCAACCAACCGACCGCCCAAGGAGGCCCTGTCATGGCCGAGCGTGTCTTACGCGGCAGCCGTCTGGGCGCCGTCAGCTATGAGACCGACCGCAACGCCGAGCTGGCCCCACGCCAGGTCATCGAGTTCTCATGTCCGCAGGGCCACCGGTTCAGCGTCCCGTTCTCGGACGAGGCGGAGATCCCGCGCATCTGGGACTGCAAGGTCTGCGGTGAGCCGGCTCTCCTGGTTCACGGAGAGCTGCCGGAGCCCAAGAAGGTCAAGCCGGCCCGCACCCATTGGGACATGCTGCTCGAGCGGCGGACGCTGCCCGACCTCGAAGAGGTGCTGGCGGAGCGGCTTCAGGTGCTGCACGACCGCCAAGGTCTCAAGACCGCCTAGTGGTCGTGGTCGTCCGGGTCGACCAGATGACCCTCGATGACTTCGTGAACAGCTCCGGGTCCGCCTCGTGCGGGCCCGGAGCTCGTTACGGCCCGTGCGCGTCGGCGAACCAGGGCGATGACCGCTCGGCGGACCAGGGGCCTGGTCGGCGGCAGGACGCAGAGGAAGCCGAAGAAGTCGGTGACGAACCCCGGCGTCAGCAGCAGCACTCCCCCGAGCAGGATCACCGCTCCGTCCGTAGCCGCCCTCGTCGGCGGCCGGCCCTCGGTGAGCTCGGTGACCAGCGTGCGCCAGGCGCGACGGCCCTCCCGGCGGACCAGCCAGGCTCCCAGCACGGTCTCGGCAACCAGCGCCACGATCGTCCACCAGACGCCGATCACCTGCCCGACCTGGACGATCACGTAGATCTCGACCAGCGGCACGAGGATGAGCAGGGCCATCAGCGGCGCGATCATGTGAATGCCCTCAGTGCCCCGGTTGCCCGGCCTGGACCGAACGGGGATTGGTTCGCGTGTGCTTGCGCGAGCCGACCGAATGAAATCCCCAGAGCGTCACCCGCCACAGCGCCTCCGCAACGATCGCGTTGCTCATCTTGGACTCGCCGCGGACCCGCTCGACGAACGTGATCGGGACCTCGACCACCCGGAAGCCGTTGCGCCAGGTGCGCCAGGCCAGGTCGACCTGGAAGCAGTAGCCCTGTGAGACGACCTCCTCGACCTTGATGCCCTCGAGCACCTGCCGCCGGTAGGCACGGAACCCGCCGGTGGCGTCGCGCATCGGGAAGCCGAGCGCCAATCGTGCGTAGGTGTTGCCGCCGACCGAGAGCAGCTTGCGGTGCAGCGGCCAGTTCTCGACCTTGCCACCGTCCACCCAACGGGCACCGAGAACGAGGTCGGCGTCGTGCAGTGCCTCGAGCAGGCGGGGCAGCTGCTCGGGCTGGTGCGACCCATCGGCATCCATCTCGACGGCCACGTCGTAGCCCTGGTCCAGCGCCCAGCCGAACCCCGCGACGTAGGCGGCCCCCAACCCCGCCTTGCTGGTGCGGTGCAGCACGTGGATCTGGCTGTCCGACACGGCGAGCTTGTCAGCGATCTCACCGGTGCCGTCGGGGCTGCCGTCGTCGACCACGAGCAGGTCGACCTCCGGGACTGCAGCGCGCAGCCGCCCGGCGATGATCTCGAGGTTGTCCTTCTCGTTGTAGGTCGGCACGATCACCACGACCCTGCCCAGCGCCCGCGAACTCGTGCCGGTCACGTGCTGCGCCTCCTCGCGCGTCGGCCGACCAGCCAGCCGGCGGCACAGCCGACCAAGCCGATCGCGGCGAGAACCCGTTCGGGTCCGGCACCGAGCCGATCGGCAACGGTCAGCGTGTCGCGCAGAGGCACGCGGTCGACGAGAACCTGCTGGGTGAAGATCTTGGAGCTCGCGACAACCCTACCGTCCGGGGCTATGACGGCGCTGATACCGCTGGTGGCGGCCACCAGGACCGACCGACCGTGCTCGACCGCGCGCAGCCGCGCCATGGCCAGCTGCTGCGACGTCTCGTTCCGCCCGTACGTCGCGTTGTTCGTCTGCACGACCAGCAGCCGGGCGCCGGCCTCGACGCTGCTGCGGACCAGGCCGTCGTACGCGACCTCGTAGCAGATGACGTCGCCGATCTTGGCCGGGCCGAGCTGCAGGGTACCGTCCGTGGTACCGGGCGCGAAGTCGTAGGGGATCTGCCGGAACCGGCTGACCAGGCTGCCGAGCTCGGCGCGGTAAGGGATGTACTCGCCGAACGGAACGAGGTGCCGTTTGACGTACAGCGCGCCGGGGCCGGTCAAGGGGTCCCACACCAGGCCGGCGTTCGAGACGTGGGTGGGGCCAGGGCCGTCCAGCACCGCACCGACGAGCATCGGTACATCATTGGCAGCAACGGCGGCGGCAACCTCACCGTTTACCTGAGGGTCTGTCCGAGGGTCGACGTCGGTGGCGTTCTCCGGCCAGATCACGACATCTGGCTTGGCCACCCGGCCGGCCGCGACGTCAGCGGCCAGCGCCTCCGTCGCGGCCACGTGGTTGGCGGTGACGGCGTCCCGCTGGGCGCCGGGGTCGAGGCCGAGCCGGGGCACGTTGCCCTGGACCAGGGCGACCAGCACGGTGGGGACGCCCCCGGCGCTCTGGGCCGCGGTCGGCAGCGCGATCAGCACCGGTGCGACGACCAGGGCCAACGCCCCCGCGGTTGCTGCCAGGACCACCCTGACGCGCCGCGGACCGGAGGCACCCTCGCGACGTGCCGCAAGGACCGCTGCGGCCAGCAGCGAGCCGCTCAGCGCCACGGCGAAGCCCACCAACGGGGCGCCTCCCCAGGCGGCCAGCCGAACCAGCGGCCCCGCCGACTGCGAGTAGGCCCAGCGGCCCCAGGTGAACCCGCCCAGCGGGTAGCGGCCGCGGAGGTACTCCTCGAGCAGCCACACCCCGGCCTGCCACAGCGGCGACCAGCGCAGCCGGGTGACGAGTCGCACACCGAGCGCCAGCAGCCCCAGCTCGAGGGCCTGGCTGAGCGAGAGCAGCAGCCACGCGTCGTCGCCGATGGTTCGGATCCAGGTCAGCAGCGGCACGAACAGGGCCAGCCCGTACAGCGTGCCGAGCCCGAACGCCAGCCGCTTGCCGGCATCCCGTACGAGCAGCGTGAGTGCGGCCACCGAGACGATGGCTGCCGGCCACCAGCCGACCGGCGGGAAAGCCAGGCAACCGGCGAGGCCCGCGACCAGGGCCGAGGTGCAGCGGAGGGCCAGCCGGAGCCGGACGAGGCGAGGAGTGGTGTCGGACGGTTGGTCGGGCGGCACACCGCCGGAGGCCGCTCGGGCGGATCGACGGGCACCGGTCAGCCCGGCCAGCGTCACGGGGTACCTGGGCTGGTACGGGAAAGGCTGGCTGGGGTCCGGACGGTGCTCACCCGGCTCATCGTAGTGCGAGGGAAGGGGGCCCGGGTCGCCCTTCGGACCGGCGTCACGCCGGCCGGCTGCCAGCGGGACGTCGTTGTCTATAGGGCGCCCGGGCCCCTCCCGGACTCGCCGCACCTCCGACCGGACAGCGGCCCCGTCCCGTCACCACGCGCAACGCTGGACCTGGCGCGCCGGGATGTCGCGGTCAGGGACCGAACATGCCCGTGGGCCAACTTTGCGACGGGGACGGAGGGCGCAACGTCAGGACGTCTTCCGGGTGGACGGGGGGAAAACTACCGGCCACGCCCGGGGGGCTGTCAACACCCCGCTGACCTGCGCGGATGACCTAAAAGTGCAGGTCAGGAGGGTGCGCTGGGGGCCAGAACTTTCCCAGATTTCGACCGTGGACCGGCGTGTCGGATGGACGGACCGGACGATCCCGGACCAAGCGAGGCAGCCCTGCTTTTCGGAAAACCCTCGATGTCAGGCAGAGGTTGATGCAGGCGCCGGCTGACGCGGGGCCCGGACCGCGCCCGGGACGGGGCTCACAGCTGCGGCGGCCGGCCCTCGAAGGGGGTGCTGAGCACGATCGTGGTCTGGGTCGAGACGTTGGCAGCCGCCCGGATCTGCTGGAGCAGCAGCTCGAGCGCCAACGGCGTGGGCACCCGTACCTTGAGGATGTAGCTCTCCCGTCCGGCGACGGAGTGGCAGGCCTCGATCGCCTCGAGATGGGCCAGTCGCTCCGGTGCGTCGTCGGGGGCCGCCGGGTCGATCGGGGTGATCGAGACGAAGGCGGTGAGTGGCAGGCCCACGGCTTCGGGGTCGATCTTGGCCGCGTAGCCGCCGACCACCCCGCGCTGCTCGAGCCGCCGCACCCGCTGATGGACCGCGGACACCGAGAGACCGGTGGCACGACCGAGGTCGGTGAAACTCATCCGGCCGTCCCTGGCCAGCAGCCGCACGATCTCCCGGTCGATGTCCTCCACGCCACGCAATCTAGTCGGCGCTGCGCTCATCGGCCCGCATTTGGCAGCGCTCCGGGGTCAGAGTCGGCCTGACAGGGGTAGGTCAGCCCTCACGGGGGCATACCGCAGGACCTGTCCGGACCACACGGCAGGACACATGACAGAGAAGGAAGGCGCCCGATGACCACGCCAGCAGGAAGCGCCGCCAACGCCACCAAGGGCTCTGCCGACGTCTCGGCGCCGGACAGCGAGGAGCGCCGGGCCGCCATGGCTGCCGCGGTGGACGACGTCGAGGAGGGCGTCCGCGCCGAGACCTACGACACCGACGGCGAGAACACCGAGGAGTAGGGCGATCAGCCGGGCAGCACGACCAGTTCGCGGCTGATCGTGTTCAGCCGTTCGACCCCGGTCTGCGTGGCCACGACGATGTCCTCGATCCGGGCGCCGTGGTGGCCGGGCAGGTAGATCCCCGGCTCGATCGAGAAGCAGGCGCCCGGGTCGAGCGGCTCCTTGTTGCCGACCACGATGTACGGCTCCTCGTGCTCCTCGAGGCCGATGCCGTGACCCGTACGGTGCACGAAGTAGTCGCCGTAGCCGGCGTCGGTGATCAGGTCACGGGCGGCGGCGTCCACGCTCTCCGCGGTCACGCCCGGGCGGACAGCGTCACAGGCGGCCATCTGGGCCGCGAGCAGCACCTCGTAGTAGGCGAGGAAGTCCGACGGCGGGGTCCCGACCGCGTACATCCGGGTGTTGTCGGAGCAGTAGCCGTCGTCGGTGGCGCCGCCGATGTCCACGACCACCGGGTCGCCGTCCTCGATGACCCGGTCGCCGGTGTCGTGGTGCGGGCTGGCCCCGTTCGGGCCGGAACCGACGATGACGAAGTTGACCGACTTGTGCCCCTCGGCGACGATCGCCTCGGCGATGTCACGGCCGACCTCCCGCTCGGTACGGCCGACCCGCAGCCACTCCCCCATCCGCGCGTGCACCCGGTCGATGGCCTGGGCGGCCGCGCGCAGCGCCTCGACCTCAGCTGGTGACTTGCGCATCCGCAGCGTCCGCAGCACGTCGCCGGCCAGCGCGAGCTCGGCGCCGGGCAGCACGGACCGGAAGCGCAGCACCTGCTCTGCCCACATCCGGTTGCCGAGGCCCAGGCTGTCCGGCACCGTCCCCAGCGCCTTGTGCAGCAGCCCGGCCACCAGCGCGTACGGGTCCTCGGTCTCCCCCCAGCCGACGATGTCGATGCCCAGGTCACCGGCCGGTGAAGCGACCGCCGCCGGATGCTCCAGCCGCGGCACGACCAGGGTGGCCGGGCCGGTCGCCGGCAGGACCAGGCAGGTCAGCCGCTCCAGCGGCAGCGCGTCGTAGCCGGTGAGGTAGCGCAGATCCGCGCCGGGCGTGAGCAGCAGCGCGTCGACGCCCGCAGCGGTGGCTGCGGCAGCGGCCTTGTCGAGACGATCGGCTGGGAAAAGGTCAGCGGTTGACGGCACGGTCCGAGCCTATCCCCGTACCGGTCTGGCAGGCTGTGCCCGGTGGCCGACACCCTGATGCTGCTGGACAGCGCGTCGCTGTACTTCCGGGCGTTCTACGGCGTGCCCGAGACGGTGGTGGCTCCGGACGGGACGCCGGTCAACGCGGTGCGCGGACTGCTCGACATGATCGCCATGCTCGTCGGCAAGTACCACCCCGACCGGCTGGTCGCCTGCATGGACGCGGACTGGCGCCCGGCGTTCCGGGTCGCAGCCGTCCCGTCCTACAAGGCGCACCGGGTGGCGCCGGCCGGCGGCGAGGAGGTGCCGGACGCGCTGAGCCCGCAGGTGCCGATCCTGACTGCCGCACTGGGGGCCATCGGCATCGCGACCCTGGGCGTGGCCGGCCACGAGGCCGACGACGTGATCGGCACCCTGGCCGTGCGGCACCAGGGACCGGTCGACGTGGTGACCGGCGACCGGGACCTGTTCCAGCTGGTCCGCGACGACAAGCCGGTGCGGATCCTCTACACCGCCAAGGGGATGCGCGACCTGCCGGCCGTGGATGAGGCAGAGGTGACCAAGCGGTACGGGATCCCCGGCCGTTCCTACGCCGACTTCGCCCTGCTGCGGGGCGATCCCAGCGACGGGCTGCCCGGGGTTCCCGGCGTCGGGGACAAGACCGCGGCCGGCATCCTCCAGCGGTACGGCTCCATCGACGGGTTGCTGGCCGCGCTGTCCGGTCCGGCGGACGAGCTGTCGCCATCCGTACGGGCCAAGCTGCTGGCTGCCCGCGACTACCTGGTGGCCGCTCGGCCGGTCGTCGCCGTCGTGTGCGACCTCCCCGTGCCGGACGACCTCGACGACCTGCTGCCCGCGCAGGCCGCCGATCCCGAGGCGCTGGTCGCGCTGTCCGAGCGGTGGGGTCTCGACGCGCCGCTCAACCGGCTGCTGGCGGCGCTGGCCCGAGCGCGCTGACCGGGCCCATAGACTGTGCTCATGAGGTCTGCCGGGTGAGCGCGCCGTCTTTGGATCTTGCCGCGCCCCGCAACGATGACCCAGCCGCCGAGGAGCGGCGCGCAGTCTACGACCGGGCCGTCGCGCACGCCGTGCGGACCCTGGCGGAGTCCGACCCGACCAGCAAGATCCGGCTGGCCAAGCAGACCTCCAACCTGTTCCGCACCCGCAAGGCCCACACCGGGGTCTGGCTGGACGCGTCCCCGTTCCGGCAGGTGCTCTCGGTGGACGTCGACCACCACACCGCGAGTGTGGGCGGCATGACGACGTACGAGGACCTGGTCGACGCGACGCT
>JAWWOM010000173.1:0-5435 GCA_033851655.1 Frankiales bacterium | reverse complement strand
CCAGCACCGATACCGCGGTGTCGGCAGCCGCTGTCAGGCTGGCCAGCCAGGTGTCAGCCGTGCTGCCCGCGGGGAGCCGGCCCTATGCCGACGCTCGCCGCGACATCGACCGCGGCCCAGCTCAGTGGGTCCGCGCCGTTGAGGACGTCAACGGGCAGATGGTGATCATCAACCGCTCCACGCTGACCGGCCCGCGCAGCGCAGCTGAGCTGGGCCTGACCGGTGTGTCGCCGACAATCCTGCCCGACGGCACCGCCGTGTGGACCGTCGCGGAGCAGGTGCCGAGCAGCGACGGCCCGCTCGTGCCCGGTCACCTGGTCCTGACTGTCTCCGTCGGGGGCCAGGACACCAACTGGGCCGCCCCCGACACCGTCCCGGTCGCCCAGCTGCAAAGCTGGGCCGCAGCGCTGAACGCCGCAGCGGGGCAAACCACCACAGACGCTGCACAGCCGACAGCGAGCGCGCAGCGGCTGCCTTGACGCCACGACGAGGCGTCCGTACGGCCGGCTGCCGTGCGGACGCCTCGCTGCCGTCGGGACTCAACCGCGGAAGGTCGCCGCGATGCTCTGCTCCGCCTGCGCGTAGGCCGATCCGGCGTTGGTCATCAGCTGGCTGATGCCGTCGAGGGCCTGCTTGAGGCTGGTGGCGGAACGATGCCACTCGTCCCACAACGCGTTGAACTGCGCCTGCGCCTGGCCGGCCCAGTCACCGCCGACCAGCGGCGAGACGACACCCTGCAGCGACCCGAGCTGACGGTCGATCTCCCCTGACCCACGAGAGACCTGGCCCGAGAGTGCCTGCAACTGCTCAGGAGTGACCTTGATGCCGACTGCCATAGCAACCTCCGCGCCGTCGCCTCGAGAGGCGTCCTTGTCATGTCCTGACGGACGCTACAGCGGTTCCAACCGCTCAGCCGAAGCCGGTTTCGCAGCTGTGGACAACCCGGCCGCGGGTCGCGGGATACGCTGCGCAGCAGGGGATGCGAGGCCCACAGGCCCTGACGAGAGGCTCGCCGTGACAGAGGACGACACGACCGCGCCGCCGCCGTCGGGCCAGCAATGGTTGCTGCGCAAGGGGACTCACGAAGTGACCGTGGTCGAGATCGGCGGTGGCCTGCGCACGTACGCCGTTGCTGGACGGCCCGTGCTCGACGGCTTCGCCAGGGACGCGATGTGCTCGGCCGGTCGGGGGACGACGTTGGCCCCGTGGCCCAACCGACTGCGCGACGGACGCTACCGTTTCGACGGCGAGGACCACCAGCTGCCGCTGTCCGAGGTGGCCCACCACAACGCCATCCACGGGCTGGTCCGCTGGCGACCATGGACGCTGCTGGACCAGACGGACGAGACGCTCACCGTCGAGGTCGTACTGCTGCCGCAGCCGGGCTACCCGTTCTCGCTGCGGGTCCGCCACGACTACCGGCTCGACGCGGACGGCCTGACCGTGGCCACGACGGCCACGAACATCGGGAGCCGGTCCCTCCCCTACGGGTTGGGCTTTCACCCCTACCTGACCGTCGGCAGCGGGCAGGTCGACACGGACCGGCTGACGGTGCCGGCGCGGACCTGGCTGCAGGTCGATGACCGCGGCCTGCCCACGGGCTCCGCGCCTGTGCAGGGCACGCCGTACGACTACCGCGACCCGCACCCCATCGGCGATCACGTGCTCGACACGGCGTACACCGACCTGCTGCGCGGTGCGGACGGACGGGCGGTCGTGATCTTGGCGACAGCGGACGGGGCGCGCTCGGTGAGCTTGTGGATGGACGAACGGTTCCCGTACCTCCAGGTCTTCACCGGCGACACGCTGTCTCCCGCCGACCGGCGCCGGGGGCTGGCCGTCGAGCCGATGACCTGCGGGCCGGACGCCTTCAACACCGGCAGCGGGCTGGTCACGCTTGCGCCACAAGAAGCGCTCACCACGAGCTGGGGGCTCGTGCCGCGCGGCTACGGGGCGGGCACGGGATAGCGCGAACGGTCAGTCGGCGGCACGCGCGCGACCGGCGGAGAATGCGGCACGCAGGGCGCGCGGCAGCTGCCGGTCGTAGCGGCCGACCGTGGCGGCGATGGGCTCGAGATGGGGCAGCAGCAGAACGATGCCCCCTCGTTTCGCCGGCCAGCCGAGCACGCTGCCCCTGATCATCTCCGCCATCGACGAGGTCGGCGCGTCCTCGGCGCAGCGGACCAGCACCGTGGTCTCGCCCACGGTGACCTGCAGGTAGCCGCTGCGCATCCTGGTCTCCGGCGCCAGCCGGCGCACGTGACAGGCGGTGGCAACCCCGGCCACGCCGAACCGCGAGCCGAACCGCCAGGCCGACCAGGCGTTGGCGAAGGAGCCGGCGGCGAGACTGGCCAGCAAGCCCATCAGGGCGGCGTCGAGCACGATCGCACCCGGGTGGGCGGCCGCGAAGCCCTGCCGGATGCCGGCGAGCAGCAGCCCACCCAGCAGGGCGACCGCGGCGGCGCAGCTGGCAGCCACGGTCGCGTGCCGTCTGAGCCACTCCCGGCGGGCGGCAAGGAGTCGGGCCAGCTCAGGCCGGTGGGCGGTTCCAGCGTCGGCAGACATGCATTCATCGTCGGGCCGCGACAGGCCCGGGGACATGCCCCGAAACGGCTATTCGGGGCGGGACCGGGATCGCCCGTTGTGACCATCGGCGACGTGGCGCGGGCCGCCCGTCCACCGGCCGGGCCGGATCCGCCACTCGCCGGTGTCGTCCAGCGCCTCCGACCGTGCCCACTCGAGCTCGGCCTCGCGCCGCTCCTGGAGCTCGCGGATCACCTGATGCTCCCGACGGCGGACCTCGGCGGTGATCTCGGTCGGCCACAGCTTGTCGATCTCTGCGTTCAGCTCGGCACCGAAGATCACGGCCATGGCGGTGAAGTACAGGAACAGCAGCGCTGCCACGACGGCGCCGAGCTGCCCGTACGCGGACTGCTCGGAGAAGTAGGCCTTGATGTACTCGCGCAGGCCGAACGAACCGAGGATCCACACGGCTACGGCGACGGCGGCACCGGGGACGTCTCGCCGCCAGGTCGTCCGCACCGGCAGCGACAGGTGGTACAGCGTGGCGAGACCGGCCATGCTGACCAGGGCCACGAAGGGCCAGTAGGCGATCTGCACGAGCAGGCTGACGCCGGGGACGAGGTCGACGATCACCCCGGGTCCGAGCACGAGCAGCGGCAGCATCACGACCGCTCCGAGGACGCCGAGCAGGTAGAGGACGAACGCGACCAGCCGGCTGCGCCACGCGCTGCGTTGGTGACGCATCCCGTACGCGATCGTGATCGTGTTCACGAAGGTGGCCGTTGCCGAGGAGCCGGCCCAGAGCGAGATCAGGAAGCCGACGGACACCACGTCCGCGCGGCCACGCCCGAGCACGTCGGTGATCACCGGGTCGATGGTCTTCACCACGTCCGGCGCGAGCATCCGGTTGGCTCCGGTGAGGATGTGCCGGTGGATCTCGGCCATGTTGTCCGGTCCGATCGGGCCGGCGAAGAAGCCGAACGTGCCGAGGACCGCGAGCAGCAGCGGCGGCAGGCTCAGCAGCTGCCAGAAGCCGGCCTCTGCCGAGAGCCCCAGGATCCGGTCCGACCAGGCCTCCCGTACGGTACGGGACAGCAGCAGCGTGATCCCGCCCGGCGAGGTCGGTCGCGGGGTGGCGCGCATGGCGACACGGGCCTCCGTCACCCCTGGTCTCGCCGCCGCGTGTTCTGCCATCTGCCAACCGTACGGGGTGCAGGCGCCCGACACTTGCCGAACGGGTCAGTGCCGCGTGGCGAGCGTAACCAGCTTCTCGACGACGTTCCAGGCCCGGGCGGTCGACGGGACCTTGAGCAGCCGGTCCACATCGGTGTAGCCGGGCTTGGCCGACGGCACCAGCGAGACGCACACCTCGGTCGCCGTCACGTACATCGACGAACCCCCGTGGTCGGCAGCCCGCAGCGTGTCGAGCAGCTCCCGGGCGGGGGGCCTGGAGAGGAAGCTCACGTAGCGGCGGCGGTCCGCGTCCCAGTCCGCGCCGGTGAACGGGCACCTGGCCAGCAGGTCGGCGAGCTCGTCCCCGGACCGCAGGACGACCGGGACGGGGAACCCGAGCTCGGCCGCCAGGGTCTCCTCGAGCGTGGTGGTCAGCTTGGCCCGGTCCCTCGTCCGGTGGCAGAGCAGCACGTTGCCGGACTGGATGTGCGTGCTGACCTCGGTGCCACCGGCCGCGGCCACGGCAGCCCTGAGGTCGACCATGCTGACCCGGTGACTGCTGCCGACGTTGATCCCGCGGAGGAGGGCGACCCAGACCCGAGCGGCGGACATGGCTGGCAGGTTATCGCGGCGTCGTGCAGGGCAGGCTCTCGGTCCGGCACCGGAGCAGCGCCACCCGGGTGCCGTCAGTAACACTGTGTCCTGACCCGCTTCACCCTGAACGGAGCAACACATGACCTGCTGGCCCGGCCAGCCCTATCCCCTGGGCTCCACCTACGACGGCAGCGGCACCAACTTCGCGGTGTTCTCCGAAGTGGCCGACAAGGTCGAGCTGTGCCTGTTCGACGACGCCGGCGTGGAGACCCGGATCGTGCTGCCCGAGGTCGACGCGTTCGTGTGGCACGGCTACCTGCCCAACGTCGGACCCGGGCAGCGGTACGGGTTCCGGGTGCACGGGCCCTACGAGCCGGAGAACGGTCACCGGTGCAACCCCGCCAAGCTGCTGCTGGACCCGTACTCCAAGGCTGTCGAGGGCGGCATCGACTGGGACGAGTCGTTGTTCAGCTATCAGTTCAAGGCGCCGGAGAAGCTCAACGAGGCGGACAGCGGCCCGCACATGATGAAGTCGGTGGTCATCAACCCATTCTTCGACTGGGCCAGCGATCGCGCCCCGAAGACCCCGTACAACGAGAGCGTGATCTACGAGGCGCACGTCAAGGGGCTGACCAAGAACCACCCGGGCATCCCGGAGGAGCTGCGCGGCACCTACTCGGCCATCGCGCACCCGGTGATGATCGAGCACTTCGTCAAGCTCGGGATCACCGCGGTCGAGCTGCTGCCGGTGCATCAGTTCATCCATGACTCCCACCTCGCCGAGCGCGGGCTGCGCAACTACTGGGGCTACAACTCGATCGCCTACCTGGCCCCCCACAACGAGTACGCCGCGGCGGGCGGCTCCACGGGCCAGCAGGTGCAGGAGTTCAAACAGATGGTGAAGGTCCTCCACCAGGAGGGGATCGAGGTCATCCTCGACGTGGTCTACAACCACACCGCCGAAGGCAACCATCTCGGCCCGACGCTCTGCTTCAGGGGGATCGACAACTCCGCCTACTACCGGCTGTCGGACTCCGAGCGCTGGCGCTACCTGGACTACACCGGCTGCGGGAACAGCCTGAACGCCCGGCACCCGCACTCGCTGCAGCTGGTCATGGACTCGCTGCGGTACTGGATCCTGGAGA
>JAWWOM010000153.1:0-10432 GCA_033851655.1 Frankiales bacterium | reverse complement strand
CCGAGCCCAGCTCGTAGGCGGCACCCAGCCGCAGGTCGCCGACCGCTGGTGAACAGGCAGCCTCGATCACCAGCGAGCCGACACCGCTCTGGACCCGGGTCAGCGTCACCGTCGGCGCCTTGGCCGTGAGTACGGTGGCGCTCCCGGCCTTGACCCGGGGCGGGGAGTAAGCGCGCAGCGGCACCGGCGTCGGCTTGAACGGGGCGTTTGCCAGCGACGGTAGCGGCGATGACGACAGGTCCAGCGACGATGACCCCGAGCTCCGCGAGGGGGTGGTGGGCGCGACAGATGCCTGGCCGAGGTCCAGCGACGAGGACGAGGACCGAGCCGGCGGAGTAGGGGCTGGGGTAGGGGTCGAGAGGTCGAGCGACGAGGTCCCGGCAGGTGCCGGAGCGGGCGGCGACAGGTCCAGCGCGGACGACGCTGCGGCGTCGGTGTGGTGTCGCGGATGCGAGGCGTTGCCGGTGAGGAAGTCGGCGACCGCATGCGAGGCGTCAGCGGACGCCACCACCGACCGGCGCGACCGGTGTCGCAGCCAGGTCAGGTCAGGCCGCGGCGGGGCAGTCTCCGGCGACTTCACAGCGCGACGCCGTAGTCACGCGCGATGCCGGCGATGCCCTGGGCGTAGCCCTCGCCGATGACCCGGAACTTCCAGTCCGGACCGTTGCGGTAGAGCTCGCCGAGCACCAGGGCGGTCTCGGTCGACAACGCCGGGGCGAGGTTCTCCGACCGCACGAGCTCGGCGTTGCCCTGCAGGTTGAGCACCCGGATCGTCACCTCGCGCAGCTGGCCGAGGGTGCGCCTGGCCGCGATCGCCTCGTTGATGTAGGCCACGACCGCGATCCGGTTGACCTCGGCCGGGACCGCTGTCAGGTCGACCTCGATCTGCTCCTGGTCCTCGCCCAGGGCGGTCTCCAGCTGGCTGACCGACAGGTCCGGGGAGGTCAGCTGGTTGAAGAACACGAAGTGGTCCTCGGAGAGCACCTTGCTGTCGGCGTTGCACAGCAGGGTCGCCACCACCAGGTTGTCGGCGAGGATCTGCTCGGCGCCGGCGGCCAGCCGGACGCCGATGACGACGCTGGTCAGGCCGCGGATCTCGCGGGTCAGGGCGACGTTGGCGCCGCGCTTCATGTCCGCCATCACAGATCCAGGTCGGAGCCGGAGAACTTCGTTTTCAAGAACGATCCTTGGGTCATCAGCGCGTCAACATCCTGGTTGCGGGCGGCCACCAGGACCTGGGACGCGGAGTTCTGCAGCGCCTCGATCTGCTCGAGCAGGGACTGCACTGGGGTACGGCCGGACGCGCGGGCGGTCTCGCGAAGTTCTGGTGCCACGGCGACGAAGCCGCGCAACGTCGTCGGCAGGTAGTCGCGCAGGGTCGCCCGTACGGAGATCACGGCGTAGATGTCCAGCGGCCGTACCTCGGAGGTGTCGATGATCTCGGCCAGCGTGTCGGTCAGCCGGCGGGCGTCGACGACGGCCTTGACCGGCAGCTGCCCCGACGAGCGGTTGATGAACGTGACCGCCTGCGACAGGGTGCGCCGCAGCGCCTCCGGGCTGTCGCCCGGGTCCGTGGCTGGCTTGGGGTCGACCGGTCCCGGCTGTGCATCTCTCGCGTCAGTCCTGCGAAGCCAGGCCACCGTGTCGTGCTCCCCTTCCCTTGCACATCGTCGAACGCCGCCGGGTCAGCTGCCGCTGAGCTCGCCCTGCCGGGTGCGCTCGAGGTAGGGCTTGGCCCGCTCGATCTGGCCTTCGAGCGCGGTGACCGTCTGGGCCATCGAGTCGACCGCCTGCGCCCGGAAGGTGTCGAGCGCGTCCATCGTCTGGAAGACGTTGTCGAACGCTGCCTGCAGCTTGGCGATGTCGATCGTCGAGGACGCCGCCTGCTGGTTGATGGCCGCGCCCTGGACCCGCAGCTGCTGGGACGTCGACTCGATGAGGTTGGACGTCGTCGTGTTCAGCGCGTTGATCTGGTCGAGGACCAGCTTCTGGCGGGACAGCGCCTGGGAGACGATGACAGCGGTGCGCAGGGCCGCGATCGTCGTGGTCTGGGCCCGGTCGACGCCCTTGATCAGCTCGAGGTTGTTCTTGCGTACGAGGTCCAGCGCGAGGTAACCCTGGACGTTGACCGCCATCTGGGTCATCAGGTCCTGGCGGCGCTGCCGGATCGGGAACAGCGCGTCGGACTTGAGGGTGTTGGCGTCCTCGGTCTTGCCGGCCGCCTCGAACTCGGCGACCTTCTGGGTCACGGCGTCGTCCAGCGCCCCGGCCAGCTCGTTGTACTCACTGAGCTTGCCCATGATGGTCCACATGTTGGCCTTCTCGGTCTCGATCGCCGCGTTGTCCTTGCGGAGCTCGTCCTGACCGGAGTCCAGCGCCTTGATGATCGCGTTGAGCTGGGACTGCGCCGACTGGTACTTGGCGAAGTAGTTCTCGATCTTGTCCCCGCCGGGCAGCCACTTGAGGACCTTCTTCATCCCGGTCAGGTCGGCCCGGTTGGGGTCGAGCTCGGTGACGGTCGCCCGCAGCTCGGTCAGCGTCCCCGCCACCCGGGTCTGCGCGTCCGCCTTGCCCTTGCCCATCGCGGCGGCCGGGCGGTCGAGCATCCGGTTGGACACCGCGGCGGAGGCCCGCATGTCCTGGTCACCCATCGAGGTGATCGAGTTGACCTTCTCGCTGAAGGCCGGTGACTTGGTGTCCAGGGCCGCGAGCTCGCCGACGAAGGCGGTCGCCCGGGCCTGCAGCTCGGTCTTCTTGGCCAGATCGATCGGTACGGCGCCTGCCGCCTGCTCCTTCTCCACCACGACGACCGGGGCCGGCGGAGCGAGAACCAGGGCGGTGGAGGTGGCCGGCGCGGCGGCAGTGGCGGGCGCGGTGGGGGTGGAGCCGAGGTCAAGTTCAGACATAAGGTGATTCTCCCTGGTGAGACAGCGCTCCGTCGAGGGGTGCTCACCGTACCGGGACACCCCGATCTCTACGGTAGCGTCGCGATCGTCAGCCGCGCCCGCTTCCAGGTGGGAGCGCACGACCAGAAAGCAGGCATGTCATGAGCACCCCCGGTGGCGTCAACCTCAGCAAGGTCACCCTGACCAAGGCCAACCCCGGCATCAGCCTGGCCAAGAACACCGGCGCCAGCGGCCAGATGCGGGTGAACCTCAACTGGAACCAGGGCAAGAGCGGCGGGATGTTCCACAAGTCCAGCGCCATCGACCTGGACCTGGGCTGCCTCTACGAGCTGGCGGACGGGCGCAAGGGCGTCGTCCAGGCCCTGGGCAACAGCTTCGGCAGCCTCACCTCGGCCCCGTACATCCATCTGGACGGCGACGACCGCTCCGGCACCTCGACCGGCGGCGAGAACCTGCTCATCAACCTCGACCACCTGGGCGACATCAAGCGGGTCGTCGTGTTCGCCTTCATCTACGAGGGCGTGCCCGCCTGGGACAAGGCGGACGGCGTCGTCACCATCTATCCGCAGGGAGCCGCCCCGATCGAGGTGGTCCTCGACGAGCACTCCGGTACGCGGATGTGCGCTGTCGCCCTGCTGACCAACGACAGCGGCAGCCTCGGCATCCGCCGCGAGGTGCGCTACATCAACGGTGGCCAGCGTGAGCTGGACGCGGCCTACGGCTGGGGCATGAACTGGCAGGCCGGCAAGAAGTAAGCCGGCAGACGCGGTCTCGGAAGAGCACGAGCATGACCACCAGCCGCAGCAACAGCGGCGGTCCGGGTGAGCGCGCCACAGGGAGGGGACAGCCGTGCGGCACTTTGCCTTCCTGAGCGCGCAGGAGACCGCGGAGCTGTTCGCCGTGGCGCCGGAGACGTTCGACAGGGACAGCCCGTCCGGACTGCTCGGCATCGCCCTGGGAGCCACCCTCTACAGCCCCGGCACCCGGCCGGCGCTGGCCGAGGACGCGCGGCGGGCGGCCCTGGTCGGTGCGACCAGCCAGGTCTGGGACCTCGAGGACGGCATCGCCCACGCCGACGTCGACGCGGCGCTGGGCAACGTCGTCGATCAGCTGCAGGTGGTACACGAGAGCTGCGAGCAGGAGTGGCCGCTGCTGTTCGTACGGGTCCGCAACCACCAGCAGATCCTCGACATCGTCGACGGGGCAGGCAAAGCGGCCGTTGCGCTGACCGGATTCATCCTGCCCAAGATGAGCCCCGACCAGGGTGGCAAGCAGTTCCTGCAGGCCATCGTCGACGCGTCGGAGCGGACCGGCCGCTGCATCTACGCGGTGCCGGTGCTCGAGCACGAGGACCTGGCCTGGCAGGAGACCAGGACCGCGCACCTGTCCGGGCTGCGCAGCCTGTTCGACCGGCACCGCCGGCACATCCTGAGCCTGCGCGTCGGCGGCACCGACCTGTGCGGGCTGTTCGGGCTGCGCCGGGACAGCGACACGACGATCTGGGACGTCGCTGTCGTACGGGACGCCCTCGGCGACGTCCTGAACGTCTTCGCCCGCCGCGGCGACTACGCGTTGTCCGCGCCGGTCTGGGAGCACTTCAGCGGCACCGACCGGCTCTTCAAGCCCCAGCTGCGGTTCACCCCGTTCGAGCGCGGCAACCGGATGCGACTGCGCCAGCAGCTGCTCCGCGAGGACGTCGACGAGCTGCTCCGCGAGGTGCTGCTGGACCGGGCCAACGGCTTCCACGGCAAGACCGTCATCCACCCCACCCACGTCGCCATCGTCAACACCCTGCACGCCGTGCACCGCGAGGAGTTCGACGATGCGACGACCGTGCTGGCGCAACGGGAGCGCGGCGGCGCCGTCGCCTCGGCCGCCGGCAACAAGATGAACGAGCTCGGCCCGCACGGACTGTGGGCCGAGCAGGTGGTGGCCCGTGCCCGGGTCTACGGAGTGCTGGCGCGGCCGGACTCGGTCATCGAGCTGCTCGAACGCGGCCGCGCGCGGGCCGACACCGTCTACCCGGCCCGCGGCACCGTGAGCGGCTCCGCGGTGATGGGCCGTTGACCAGCAGCCAGGTCGCAGGTCCGGCGCTGGGTGCCGTCGTCGCCGAGCGGCTCGGGCTCGGCTGGCAGGTCCGCGCTGACCCGTACCGGTTGGGGCTGGACGCCCTCGCCGGGCTGGCCGTTCGCCGCAACCCCAGGCGGGCACAGCTGATCGTCAGCACGGTCCTCGCCAAGCACGTCGCGGCGCCGCCTGCGGCCGTACGGGCGGCCGGTTTGCTGCTGGCCGGGTTGGTCCACGAGGCGTTGTCCGGCCAGAGTGCCGCGCTGTCAGGCGATCTGCTCACGGACCCGGACCGAAGCGCGGACGTGGACCGGTTCGCGGTGGGCCATTTTCCCGGAGCCCCAGCGGTCATCGGGTTCTGCGAGACGGCTACGGCGTTGGGGCACACGGTCGCGGACGCCTTCACCGACGCGGTGTACGTCCACACCACCCGACGCCCCGATCCGTCCCTGCCGACCCTGCTCGGCTTCGACGAGGAGCACTCGCACGCCGTTGCCCACCACCTGCAAGCGCCCGCCGGCTTCCTCGACCACGACCGGCCGGTGGTGCTGGTCGACGACGAGGTCAGCACTGGCACCACCGCCCTGAACACCATCGTCGAGCTGCATGCCCTGCACCCCCGGGACTCCTACGTCCTGGCCACCCTGCTCGACCTACGGCCGGACCAGGCCCGCGCGGCATTCGAGGCCCGCGCCCGGCAGCTCGGGGTACGGGTCCAGGTGGTCGCCCTGCTGGACGGGACGCTCAGCCTGCCGGAGGACCTGCTCTCCCGCGCCGCCGCGATGCAGAGCGAGCTCTCCGAGCCGCCGGTTCTCACCGCGATCGAGGCCACTGTGCCTGCGGGGCAGGGAGACTGGCCCGCCCACGTCCCCCCGGGCGGCCGGCACGGCTTCTCGGCGGCTGATCGCCAGCCGTTCGCCGAAGCGATCAACGCCGTGGCCGCGGCGCTCGCACTCGGTGCCGGGCCGGTCCTGGTCCTCGGCACCGAGGAGATGATGTACGCGCCGATCCGGCTGGCCCACGCCCTCGACCTGGCCGGTGGCACGGTGCTGGTGCAGAGCACGACCCGCAGCCCGGTGCTGCCCCTGGACCGGGACGGCTACGCGGTCAGGCGCCGGCTGGTCTTCCCCAGCCCGGACGACCCGAGCCGGGACTCGTTCCTCTACAACGTCGTGCCGCCGACCTCCTCCGGGGCCGATCGCTACAGCGACATCATCGTGGTCACCGAGGACCAGGGCGCCGACTGCGCGGGGCTTCTCGCCGCCGTACGGCCATGGACGACCGGTTCCGTCCATCTCGTCGTGCTGCCTTCATGACCGCAGCGCCGCCGGTCGCACCGTTCGGCTCCTATGACCAGGCCGAGGTCACCTGGCTGCTCACGGACCTCTCCCACGTGCAGCTCGAGGTGCCGACCGAGGACCGCGAGGAGCTGATCCAGGGCGGCCGGCACTACTTCGAGATGCTCCCGGTCGAGTACCAGCCCGACCCCGCCTACACCGCCCTGTTCCACGAGGCCCTGGCCGAGGGAGCCGAGCGGCTCGCGATCGCCGTCGGGCTGGTCAGCGAGCTGGTGCTGGACCGCGCGCCCACCGGACCGGTGCTGGTCAGCCTGGCCCGGGCAGGCACTCCGGTCGGTCTGCTGATGCGCCGCTGGTTGGCCGCCCGGCACGGCCTCGAGGTGCCGCACTACGCGATCAGCATCGTGCGCGGGGGCGGCATCGACGAGGTGGCACTGGACTACGTCCTGGCCCGGCACGATCCCGCGGACGTCCGGTTCGTCGACGGCTGGACCGGCAAGGGCGCGATCGCCAAGGAGCTGGCCGCCGCCGTTGCCGGCTACCGGCTGACCCACCCGGGCGCTGCCGGGCTGGACGACGAGCTCGCGGTGCTCGCGGACCCCGGCTCCTGCACCAGCCTGTACGGGACCCGCGAGGACTTCCTGGTGCCGTCCGCCTGCCTCAACAGCACGGTCTCCGGACTGGTCTCCCGGACGGTGCTGCGGGCCGACCTGATCCGGCCCGGCATGTTCCACGGGGCGAAGTTCTATGCCGGACTGGCAGACCAGGACGTGTCCGGGGTCTTCGTCGATGCCGTCAGTGACCGCTTCCCCAGCGTGGCGGCCGAGGTGGCGGCGCGGCTGCCGGCGCACAGGGCCGCGGACCGCTCAGCGACCTGGGCCGGCTGGGCGGCGCTGGGCGGGATCGCGGACGAGCACGGGATCGCCAACCTCAACCTGGTCAAGCCGGGGGTGGGGGAGACCACGCGGGTGTTGCTGCGGCGGGTCCCGTGGCAGGTGCTGATCCGGCCGGACCGCGCGGACGACCTGCGACACGTGCTGGTGCTCGCCGAGGCCCGTGGCGTCCCGGTGGTCGAGCGGGCCGACCTCCCGTACACCTGTGTCGGACTGATCAAGCCGGCCACGTCGTGAAAGCCGTGCTGGCACTTGATCTCGACCAGACGCTGATCTTCTCTGCTCGCAGCGCGGAGCCGCTCGGCGGGGCGGAGACGGTCTGGGTCGAGGACTACCTCGGCGAACCGCTGTCGTTGATGACCGCACGGGCGTACCAGCTGCTCGCCTCCTTGTCGGAGCGGCAGCACGTGGTGCCGGTGACCACCCGGACGCCCGAGCAGCTCGGCCGGGTCAGGTTGCCCGGACGGCAGCCGTACGCGATCTGCGCGAACGGCGGGATCCTGCTCCAGCAAGGGATCCGGGACGCAGACTGGGATGCGCGGGTGGCAGACGAGCTGAGCGGCAGCGAGCCGGCCCCCGCCGTCGCCGCGCGGATCGGCCTGGTCGCCGGGGAGCCGTGGGTCAAGACGTTCCGCCAGGTGGAGGACCTGTTCGTCTACGTCGTCGCCTGTGCGCGTGATGTGATCCCGGACGGATGGCTGCAGGAGCTGGAGGGCTGGGCGGCCAGCCACGGCTGGACGGTTTCCGTACAAGGTCGCAAGGTCTACGTCGTGCCGACTGCCTTGAGCAAGGGCGCTGCCGCCCAACGGGTTGCGGGCCTGCTGGGCGGTCCGCTGCTCGCAGCGGGCGACAGCCTGCTCGACCGCGACCTGCTCGAGGCGGCCGTGGCGGCCGCCCGGCCGCGCCACGGCGAGCTGCATCGGGTCGACTATCAGCGCCCAGATCTCTTTGTCAGCAAGGCGAGTGGGGCCAAGGCAACCGAGGAGATCCTGGCCTGGCTGGACGAACGCGCAGGCCTGCTCACGGGCTGAGCTGCTCGGCCGCACGCGGCGACAGCTGGCTCGGCAGCGCGGCCGGCCCGGCGGCGGGAGCGACGCTGGTCAGGACAGCCATCGGTACGACGGACGCCAGCGACGTGGTGCGCAGGACGACGCCGTCGGCGAGGGCGACGGGACCCGATGCCAGACCGGCGTCGCCGAGGACCTCCTGCCGGATCGCTGCCCAGAGCAGGTCGATGCCGAGCGCCTGGCTGGACCGGAACAGGCCGGCCGACGGTCGCGGGTTGACCTCGAGCAGCACGGGGCTGCCTTCCTGGTCGCGCCACTGCACATTGGCCAGGGGTGAGACGGCGAGGTTCTCCAGCAGGGCGGCGGACATCGTGGTCAGCCGGGGGTCGGAGGAGGCCACCTGCTCCGACGAGCTGTCCCGCTTGGTCCGCACGACACTGGCCAGCAGCCGGCCGTCCCGGGAGCGCAGGGCATCCACCGAGTGCTCGGCTCCTGGCAGCCAGGGCAGCACCAGCCACGCAGCGTCGGGGTTGCGGCGCACGTGGGCCAGCCAGAGCCGCAGCGGCAGGTCGACGCCGGAGGGCAGGTCGTCCCAGCCGGGTACCAACCGCCACACGCCGACCGCGCCCTGGCCGGAGTCGGGCTTGACGCAGACGCCGTGCGGAGACAGCCTCTCGAGCCGGCGCAGCGCGGCCTTGGCCCGGCGGACCCCGACGATGCGCTCCCACGGCGGGGTCGGCAGCCCGATCGCCTCGGCCCGGCGATAGACCTCGCTCTTGGCCGAGGTCCTGAGCAGCGCACCGGCCGACGGCAGCAGCAGCCGGGTGCCGACCGCGGCGAAGGCTTCGCGGGCGGCCGCGGCCGCGACCGCCTCGTGCGTCACCCACAGCACGTCGACGTTCTCCCGCTCACAGACCTCCAACGCCCAGCCCACCCACGCCGGGCCGGTCAGCGGCGGCTCGAGGAACGCCCGGTCGGCCGTGCCCAGGGTGGGCGACTCGGCCCGGACATGGGACACCAGCAGCCGTACGGTGCGGTGGTCCGGGTTGTGACGCAGAGCGGCGAGCGAGTGGGCTGCCGTCCCGAAGGTGCGGGCCGCCCAGATCGTCAAGGGCGGCAGGGCGGCGCGGTGCAACGTGATGCCTCTCGTCGTCGACAGTGATCAACACTCACATCAACGGCGATGCAGGGTCGGCCCTTGACCCGATTGTGCACGATCACTTGGCAGCGGCTCACGCCCGGGTAGTGTCGGCTCCGCGTGGCAGGGGCCGCGCCTGCGCCGGTGCCGGACAAAGGGGTTTCGCATGGCCGTCTCACTGACCAAGGGTGGCAACATCTCGCTCACCAAGGAGGCCGGGGCGTCCGGGCTCGCCAAGGTGACGGTCGGGCTGGGCTGGGATGCCCGTACGACGACCGGCGACGCGTTCGACCTCGACGCCTCTGCCATCCTGTGCAACGACACCGGCAAGGCACGCGGCGACGACGACTTCGTGTTCTACGGTCACCTGATCTCCGGTGACGGCACCGTGGTCCACCAGGGCGACGAGCGCACCGGCGAGACCGCCGGCGACGACGAGCAGATCAAGGTCAACGTCGCAGGTGTCGCCGCCGACGTCGACAAGATCGTGTTCTCGGCGTCGATCTACGAGGCCGACAAGCGCGGGCAGTCCTTCGGCCAGGTCCGCAAGGCCTACATCCGGATCCTCAACGACGCCGACGGGTCCGAGCTCGCCCGCTACGACCTGTCCGAGGACGCCAGCACCGAGGCTGCGATGGTCTTCGGCGAGCTCTACCGCAACGGCGCCGAGTGGAAGTTCCGTGCCGTCGGCCAGGGCTACCAGGCCGGGCTGGCCGGCATCGCCAAGGACTTCGGCCTCAACGTCTGACCCTTGGCCGTCGGCCGGGGAGACCCGTACATCCGTGGAACCCCGCACATGCGGTCACCGGTAGGGTCTGCCGCATGGGCCCTGTGAGCGACGCACCGATCTGGGAGACCTGGGACAGCGTCTTCCTCAAGACCACCACGCTGGGCCACGCGATCATCCACCGGACGCTCGCCGATCCGGCCGAGCGGATCACCCGGATCGCTGTCGTGCCGCGTGGCGGGCTCTACATGGTCAACGTGCTGTCGCGCATGCTCGGGCTCAGCGGCAGCGAGGTGCTGTCGCTCAGCCTCTCGAGGTACGACCGCGAGCACCCGACCCAGGCCGGCGAGTTCCGGATCGGGTCGCTGCCCTCGCGTGATGCTGTCGAGGGGCAGG
>JAWWOM010000131.1:0-2842 GCA_033851655.1 Frankiales bacterium | reverse complement strand
CGGACGGAGTTGCATCGACAGTGACCAGCCAGAGCGACCCGGGGCAGGGCGAGGTCGTGCACCTGCGCGGTGTCGGCGTGCGCCGGGGTGACGCGACGCTGCTGCAGGACGTCTTCTGGCGGGTCAGAGCCGGCCAGCGCTGGGCGGTGATCGGTGCCAACGGGGCCGGCAAGACCACGTTGCTCCAGGTCGCCGCGGCTGTCCTCGTACCGACGGAGGGCACGGCGACCCTGCTCGGCGAGCTGGTGGACGAGGCCGACCTGGACGAGCTGCAGACCCGGATCGGCTGGGCCAGCGCGGCCGTCGCGGACCGGCTGGCCGGCCAGACCCGGGTGCTCGACGTGGTGATGACCGCCGCACACGCCTCGCTGTCCCGTGGTGAGGAGACCTACGAGCTCTATGACGAGAGCCGGGCCCGCGAGCTGCTCAACCAGCTCGGCTGCCGTGCGCTGGTCGACCGCGAGTTCGGAACCCTGTCCGAGGGTGAGCGCAAGCGGGTGCAGATCGCCCGTGCGCTGATGACCGACCCCGAGCTGCTGCTGCTGGACGAGCCGGCCGCAGGTCTCGATCTCGGTGCACGCGAGGCACTGCTGCGCCGGCTCAGCCGCCTTGCCCGTGACCCCGACGCCCCCTCGATGATCATGGTCACGCACCACGTCGAGGAGATCCCGATCGGGTTCACCCACGCGCTGCTGCTCAAGGCCGGCCGGGTGGTGGCCGCGGGTCCGCTCTCGGCGGTCCTGACCGCACCGCTGTTGTCGGCGGCCTTCGGCCTGCCGCTGGCGGTCGACGGCCGCGAGGGCCGGTGGACCGCCCGGCTCGCGCTGCCGGTGCGCTGACCCTGCGCTCAGTGCCGGAGCGGCCGGCCGAGTGCCTGCGAGTCGATCGCCGTGTAGTAGGCCGCGACGGCCGTGAGGCCGTCGGCGAAGGTTGCGATGTCCTGCTCGACGAAGGCGGCGCCCTGGTCGGCTGCGCTCAGGGTCGACTGTGCACTGGCCGCCGCGTGGGCCCCCAGCTGTGGCACCAGGCGCAGCGCGGTGGAGGTGAACTCCGCTCCGGCCCGGGCCAGCGCGGCGTGGGACCGGCGCAGCGCCGAGGCGGCCGCGGCCAGGTCGTCAGGGCGTACGGACAGCTCCATGCAGGCACCTCGGGCATCGTCGTGCGCCCGTGTCGGCGCTGAGCTGATCCTGGACCTTCGGGCCGCCGTCTGCCGAGGTTGTCCACAAGCGTCGGGTGCTCAGGACGCCCCCTCGGGCTCAGGTGACCGGCGTCCGGCTCCAGCAGCGGACGATGTCCCGTACGGAGAGCATGCCGGCCACGTCGCCGCCCTCCATGACGATCAGGTGCCGGAAGCCACCACGCACCATCGCCTCCGCGGCGGCCTCGAGCGGCCAGTCCGGGGCGGCGAAGACGAGGTCGCCGGTCAGGTGGTCCGCGACCCGCTCGGTGTCCGGGTCCTGCCCTCCGCCGACGGAGACCAGGATGTCCCGCTCGGTCAGGATGCCGATCCCCGTGTCGGAGTCGAGGACCACGGCCGCGCCGACCTTGCGTTCGGCCATCCGCCGCGCTGCGTCGCGCAGGGTGTGGTGCGGTCCGATGGTCAGGACCTCGGAGCTCATCCCGTCGCGCACCTGCATCAGGGCCTCCTGTGGAGTGGGGCTTCATCATCAGACCACCTCCCAGGTTGCACAAGGGCCTGGAAGGCTCAATTCGGCCATATCGTTTTGGTCGCGTTTCTGTCACCGCTGCCGGGTACGGTCCCGGCGTGTCGGAGATCCGGGTCGGGACGGCGTCGTGGACCGACAAGACGCTGCTCGCCTCCGGCTGGTATCCCGAGGGGGCGACCAGCGCCGGTGACCGGCTCGGCTACTACGCCGGGCAGTTCCCGCTGGTCGAGGTCGACGCGACCTACTACTCCCCACCCAACGAGCGCAACTCCCAGCTGTGGGCCGAGCGGACACCCGAGGGGTTCACCTTCAACGTCAAGGCGTTCTCGCTGCTGACCCAGCACCCGACCAAGGTGGCGGCGATCTACAAGGAGCTGCGGCCCGAGACCACCAAGAAGAACGTCTACCTCAAGGACCTCGAGCCGGCGGTGGTCGACGAGGTCTGGGACAGGTTCTTGTCAGCGCTGGTGCCGCTCGAGGCCGCCGGCCGGCTGGGCGCCCTGCTGTTCCAGTTCCCGCAGTGGTTCCCGATCGGGCGGGCCAACAAGTCCTACATCCTCGAGTGCAAGCGGCGGGCCGACGAGCGCGGCATGCGGATCTGCGTCGAGTTCCGCAACAAGACCTGGATGAGTGAGGACAACCAGGCGGAGACGCTGGACTTCCTGGCCTCGTACGGGCTTCCGTACGTCGTCGTGGACATGCCGCAGGGCTACCCGTCCTCGATCCCGCCGGTGGTGGCCGCCACCTCCGCGGACCTCGCGGTCGTCCGGTTCCACGGGCACAGCGACAAGTGGGACAGCCGCGACATCTACGAGCGGTTCGGCTACCTCTACTCCGAGCAGGAGCTCCAGGAGTGGGCGCCCAAGGTGCGTGACCTGTCGGCCCAGGCCAAGGAGACGCACGTGCTGCTGAACAACTGCTACCGCAACTACGCGCAGGTCAACGCCCGGCAGCTCGCGGACCTGCTGGACGTGTCGTGATCCGACCACGGTTGCGCGCATACTGACGTCCATGTGGGTTCTGATGTGGGCGCTGTTCCGGTTCGTCGTCCGCCGTCGCAGGCGCTGACCGCCGCCGCGGACCTCGTGGCGGTTGCAGGACAACCGCCCAGCCTCGCCGGACGTCGCACCTGGGGGCGCTGGAACCAGCCCGCCAGCACCCGTACGGCAGGTCAA
>JAWWOM010000108.1:0-3680 GCA_033851655.1 Frankiales bacterium | reverse complement strand
CCCAGCCGCTCCTGGTCGACGATGATCGCCGTCGTCAGTCCTTCGAGTACGTCGACGTCCGGCCGCGCCAGCGTCGGCATGAAGCCCTGCACGAAGGCGCTGTAGGTCTCGTTGATCAGCCGCTGCGACTCCGCGGCGATCGTGCCGAAGACCAGTGAGCTCTTGCCGGAGCCGGAGATGCCGGTGAACACGGTCAGCCGGCGTTTCGGCAGCTCAACGCTGATGTCCTTGAGGTTGTTCACCCGCGCGCCGTGCACCCGGATCACGTCGTGGCTGTCGGCGCTGTGTTGGGCCGGCTTCTGCGAGCCCGTCTTCTTTTCCGTGGCCATCAGATTTCGGGGAGAGCGGCGAAATCACGCTTGGCTTTCCGGTACCAACCCATGCCTGCCAGCGGGTTCTTCCATCTGCCCTTCATCTCCTTCAGCGCATTCTCATGCGTTTGGTCACCGCTGGCGACCATTTCCTTCAGATGCTGGTCCTGCGCCTTGATGACGTCGTTTGCCGATTCTCCTTGAAGCGGCAGGTCGCACGGCCCGCCCAGCTGCTTACAGGTCATCGTCTTCACGGAGCATCTCTTCCTTCGATGGTGTTCGGCAACTCCTGGATGCGGATCAGGTTGCCCGCGGGATCGCGGACGGCGCAGTCGCGAATGCCGTACGGCTGATCGGTTGGCTCCTGGACGACTTCGGTGCCGCCCGCCTGCACCCGCTCGAAGGTGCCGTCAAGGTCGGCGGTGGCCAGCAGGATCCAGCCATAGGTGCCCTTGGCCATCATCTCGACGATGGTGCGGCGCTCGTCGTCGGTGATGCCGGGATCGGCGGCCGGCGGTGCCAGGAGGATGGACGTGCCGGGCTGGCCGGCGGGGCCGACTGTGATCCAGCGCATCTTGCCGTTTCCGACATCGCCGCGGACCTCGAAGCCGAGGGTGTCGCGATAGAAGGCCAGGGATGCGTCCGGGTCGTCGTGCGGGAGGAAGCTCGCGTGAATGGTGATGTCCATGGCGGTCAGGCTAGCTGCGGCTCGGCGACCCGCGCTTCTCGATTCCTGACAGGTCTGGTCACCTGCTTCGCCACGCACGAGGGCATCCCCGCCGTCGCGCTCGCCGCTTGGCGCCGGTAGGTGCTCGGCGGCACCCCGACCAGCTCGGTGAAGCGGGTGCTGAAGGTGCCCAGCGAAGAGCAGCCGACCGCGAAGCAGACTTCCGTGACGCTGAGGTCGCCTCGACGCAGCAGCGCCATCGCGCGCTCGATGCGCCGCGTCATGAGATAGGCGTACGGCGACTCGCCGTAGGCGAGCCGGAACTCGCGGCTGAGGTGCCCCGCCGACATGTGCGCGCCGCGGGCGAGGGCCTCCACGTCCAGCGGGTGCGCGTAGTCCCGGTCGATCCGGTCGCGGACGCGACGCAGCCGCGCGAGGTCGCGCAGGTGTTGCGCCGTGGCGGGTGTGCTGGTCACCTGGTAGATCGTGCCACGTCGCGTCGGAGGCGCGTAGCGCTGCGCCCTCACGCGGTCGTTTCGGGCTAGTCCAGGCCCGAGGCCACGGCAGAAATCGGCGTCAACGTTGCCACCAGACGGTGCTCGGCAACCATCGCCTGAAAGAACTCGTCCGGGTCGGAGTGCGGATGGGCCAGCTGCTCGTAGAGCGCCAGCAGATCCCGGCCGGCTTGGTCCCCCGGCTCCGTACTGACCGGTCCCAAGGAGGCGATGCAGGTGATGGCCGCGTACTGCCAGAACGTGTCGCCCAGGACGTGCAGGACGACCCCCGCGTGTCTGCGCATGTTGGCGGTCTTGGCCCGACTGGCGGTGACGCTGATCTGCGCCCGCTCACCGTCGAAGGCGAACAGGATGTTGGACGTCTGGGGTGTGCCGTCGCGTCGGGCCGTGGCGAGCACCGCCTGGCGGCGTTGCTGCAGCCATTCGCTCAGCTGCGGATCGAGGGCGCTGCCACCCGGGCGGGACGGATCCTGCGGCTCGGGTTCCTCGGCCATGACCGCAAGCCTACAGAGGCTTCCCTATCGTGACTGCCGCGTCAGGGTGCCGTTCCAGTTCCGGTCCGCCCACAGACTCCACGACGCAGGGTCACTGGTCGGTCTGCCGAGGAGGTAGCCCTGCACGTACCCGACGCCCAGAGCAGACAGCGTGTCCAGCTCCGCAGGCTCCTCGACGCCTTCGCCGGTGACCGTGGCATCGATGTCCAGTGCGAGAAGCACGAGGGCGGTCACCAGGGAACGCCGGGCCGGGTCGGTCGCGAGGCCGGCGATCAGCGAGCGGTCGACCTTGATGATGTCCGGCCGCAGCTGCAGTACGTGGCTCAGGGAGGCGAACCCGGCACCGGTGTCGTCAACGGCAAGGCGGACGCCACGATCACGCAGCTCCTTGAGCGCGGCGTTCTGCAGGGCGTAGTCGGTGATCGCGACGTGTTCGGTGATCTCGATGACCAGACGGTGCAGCGGCAGAGCGGAGTCCAGCAGACGGCTGGCGAAGGCCGGATCCGTGATCAGCGCGGGGCTGGCGTTCACCGACAGATAGCAGGATTCGGGCAGTCTCGGGAACGCCGACAGGGCTGCGTTGAAGGTGAGCTCGTCCAGCTCCCTGGCCAGGCCGAGCTCGCGGGCCTCCCGGAACCAGGTATCGGGGCCGCGGCCATCGTGGAAGCGGGCGAGGGCTTCGACGCCGGCGAGGCGGCCGGTGCGCAGGTCGACGATCGGCTGAAGCGCGAGGTCGACCGCTGAGGTCGCGAGAACCGCCTGCAAGCGCAGGCGCGCCGCTGCTGTGTCACGTTCGGCGCGGACCGCGTCCGTCACCCGTACGCGGGTCCCCCGGAAGCCGATCACGCGTCCGGACTCGTTGAAGATCGGCGCGGCAGAGCCGTTCAGGACTACCGGGTGTCCGTCCCGGTGCCGCCAGACGGCTTCCATCCCCTCCCAACCGGCTCCAGTCTCCAAGCACCGGCCGATCAGGTCGCCTATGCGTTCCCGTTCCCCCTCCATCACCAGACTGGACGTCCCCAGGCCGATGAGTTCCTCAGGCCGATAGCCGAGCAGCTCCACGACGCCCTGGCTGCAGTAGGTGAACGCCTGTCGTATGTCGGCCTCCCACAGCCAGTCGTGCGTGGTGGAGGCGGCGGCGGCGATGGTCTGATCGCGTCGGTGCAGCATGCGCCGAGCCGACGACACCGACCGGGCAAGGCCGCCAGCTGCCACACAGACCAGCAGCAGCCAGCCCAGGCTGATGACCGCCAGTACGCTCTGCCCGTCACGCTCCCCCTCCAGGAAGCGGTGCAGCTGGTGCAGCCGGATCGCCACGGCGAAGCCCAGCGTGACCAGGAGGGACGCCGTGAACAGGTACAGCCAACGCCTTGAAACCACCACTGCCCCTTTGACCGGCGCAGCTGCCTGCGTCCTCTATGTCTCGGCATGAGATGTCCGGGATGAAGCAGCCCGCCTGACCCGGGTTGTCCGCGAACGAAGCCCACGGGCGATTAGCCCGAGTATGTCCGCAAGATTAGGCCGTCCGGCCGTATCAACAGCAGGTGCCCTGGCCGATGTCTGTCGGGCAAGCGAAAAGGCACACCCGTCGCGAGGCGGGGCCGCAAAGCCACGGGACCCACGAGGTCAGCCGGGCCACCGACTTCCAGGAGGATCCACCATGCGCAACCATGTCCGCTTTGCCCTGGCCGCG
>JAWWOM010000105.1:0-12624 GCA_033851655.1 Frankiales bacterium | reverse complement strand
GGGTGGCCGCGAGGGGCGCGGGACGAAGGCGCTCGTCCTCGGCGCTGGGCATGCGGAACCTCTCTGTCCGGGTGACCTGCAGCCTAGCGGGACCGGCTGAGCGCATCGCCCCGGGTCGGTCACGCGGGGTCAGGCCGGGTCGCGCTAGGTCATCTGTTACGCACGTGGTGCAGCTCGGTGGTCGCGCCCTTGCCGCCGACCATGTAGGCCTCGATGTCGTTGGCTCCGTTGTGCCACAACGACGGCGGCACGATGGCCTCGATGGACAGCGGTGCCCCGTTGTCGGCATAGGTCGGGACCACCGCGCCGACCACCCCGTTGACGACGATGGCGACCGTACCGCCGGCCTTGCCGTTGAGGTGGCCCCAGATCAGCGTCGGCACCCGGCTGGTCGAGGTCACCGTACGGGCCACGGTCTTGACGGCGCCGTTGAGGGAGAGGCTCAGCGAGCTGTCACCGGCCACCTTGAGCGAGGTCAGCCGCTTGCCCAGCAGGTCGGGCCGGGGACCGAGCTTGTAGAGGTCGGCAGCGCTTGTGGCGTTGCCGAGGACTCCGCCGTAGCCCTTGATCACCTTCTGGTAGTCCGCCTGAGGCGTCGGGATGGCCAGCTTCTTACCGGGATTGTTGAACCAGAACTTGTCGTCGTTGGTACGGGGCGGCTTCAGCGCGGACTGGCCGTCCATCGTCTGCGGCAGCTGGACGTGCAAGGCGTCGGCCAGCGTGGGCACCAGGTCGACGTTGGTCCAGTTGCGCTCGTCGAGCTTGCCGGTGACCTGGCCCGGCATCTTGAGGAACATCGGGACCCAGGACAGGTCGGGAGCGGTGGCCGCGTCCATGGCCCGCGCCTGCTCACCGGGTACGAAGCCCTCGCCGTGGTCGGCGGTGACGACGAGCAACGTCTTGTCCAGGACGTTCTCGGCGCGCAGCTTGGTGAGGACATCGCCGAGCAGCTTGTCGGCGTAGGAGAGCTGGAGCATCTCGCGCGCCAGGTTGACCTGGACCGGCCAGGCCTGGTTGAGCCAGCCACCCGCATCGGCGTGCCCCGGGCCGACCGTGGGATAGGGGTAGGGACGGCCGGTGTCGGTGAAGTGCCACGGACCGTGCGGCAGCAGCACGTGCAGGAACTTGAAGCTCGGCTTGGCCGTGGCCGGGTCCGGCACCAGCGTGTTGACGAAGGCCTTGACCCGCGACGGCTGGTCGGCACCGAGGTTGGTGAACAGGCACTCGGTCGACGTACAGGTGGCTGCGGCCTTGTCGGCGGCCGTCGTGGTGGTCCCCGACCCGGTCGAGCTGGTGGTCGCGTCACCCGCCTGGAAGGCGGTGGAGCCGGAGTCGGCGAACTCCGTCGTCGGGTCGGACTTGTCCTTGAACGGCGAGATGATCTTGGCCAGCGCCGTGCCGCTGTCCTTGAGCGTCGGCCCGAGCCCGGTCGACTGCTGCACCTTGGTCGTCGTGTGGCAGACGCTGGTCGGGCACAGCGCGGTGATGGTCTCTGCTGCCGACACGTTGTAGGTGCCGGCGAGCTCTGCCAGCAGGTTGTCCTTGTAGCTGCTGTAGACCGGCGGCAGGGCCTGGGCCGGGAACTCGCCGCGCAGCATGGCCGGCACGGCGTACGGGGTGAAGCCGCTGACGCCGGTGGCGTTGCGGAACCAGTTGGTCTTCTTGGACAGCCAGGCGAAGTTGGGGAACAGCGCTGCGTTGACCGTGCCGTCCGGCTTGAGCAGGCTGCGCAGCGGGAACTCGTCGAAGAACATCATGACCACCGGGGGGTGATCGGCGGTCTTGGTGCCGGCCGGCGCCATCTGGATGGTGCTGGCCGCCGGCGGCGTCGAGACCGACGAGCCGCCGTCGGCCGCGGCGGGGACGCTCGTGGCGATGCTCGCCGGCGAGCCACCGGTGACCGCCTCGCGGACCAGGGCGCCCGAGGGCGAGGTCGCGACGAAGAGCAGCGCGAAGACCAGCGGCGCCGGGGAGGCGTAGCGCAGGTAGAGCCGCAGGGTCTCACTGCGGACGACCAGGACGGTCACGCCGACGGCCAGGACGCCGGCGAGGACGGCCAGCGCGTAGCCCTGGGGCACCGGCCGGCCCTTGCCGATCTCGATCAGGATCAGCCCGGCCAGCGCGGCCACGATGGCGAGGTGCAGCCAGCGGGCCGCCGGCTTGAAGACCAGGGCGACCAGTCGCTCGGCCACCCACAGCACCGCCGTCGGCACGAACGTGACCACCAGGACGAACTCGACCATGGACATCGCGTGCAGCCGGCGATAGGTGAACAGCTCCGGCGCCTTGCCGGTCTCGGACAACAGGGGCTGGGCCAGCGCGAAACCGGCGAGCACGAAGAGCTCGAGCAGCTCGCGGCCGCCGATCCGCGACCACAGCCGCGGCTTGGTCGGAGCCGCAGACCCGGCGGCTGCCGGCTCGCCCGCCCCCGGTCGAGTCGTCGCTGCGTCCTGTGCGGCGAGCTCGGTCCTCACCGGGTCTGCGGGTTCGCGGGCGTCGTCAGGCACGGGGGGTCGCGGCGTACAGGGTGCGCGTGCCCGACGCGAGCTGCTCGCTGCGGTCGATCACGAACCGCTCCTCGAGCAGGCGGTGGAAGACCTCGGCCCGGTAGTCCGGGAAGGTGCCGGCCGGCTTGAGCGAGAGCAGCCGCTTGCCCATCGGATCGGTGGGGTCGACCCACTCGATGATCAGGCGCGAGCCGAAGGAGGCGTACCAGTCCAGGATCTGCGGCAGCGGGACGTTGGCCGTCAGCGCCAGGTGGTGCACCAGGGCGAGGCACAAGATGGCGTCCGGCTTGCGGCGGGTCTCGAACGGCAGCCGTTCGGTGCCCCGCCAGCCGATGCCCGGGGACGGATCGGTCAGGTTCATCACCAGGGGCAGGATCCGCTTGTTGCGTTCCTGCTTGAGCGCCCGGTAGAGCGAGTCGATGGTCTGCTCGTCACCGTCGACGGCCACCACGCTGTCGGCGTGCTGGACCGCGATCCGCGAGTAGGTGCCGTCGTTGCAGCCCATGTCCCAGACCATGCCCAGCCGGTCCGACGGGGCCTCGGCGGCCCAGGCGGACAGCGCGGAGTCGACGAAGGCTGCCTTCACGGCGCGCTCGTCGTCGGTGTAGGTGCTGGTCTTCTGGTAGGTCTCCCAGTGCGAGTCGGCGGCCTTGTAGCTCAGCTCGCCGACCAGCTTGCGGATCGCCTTGATGGTCGCCTTGGTGAGGTCGGCGGAGAAGCCGGACTCGGACAGCTCCTTCTTGAAGGCTTCACTGCCCTCCTTGTTGCCGGACATCTTGGTGTCCATGGCGGAGTGCAGGATCACGTGCTTGAGCACGCCCTTGCGCAGCGCGTCGCGGCCGCCGAACATCGCGCGGGCCTGCTGCGGGTCGATGCCGTCGATCTGCCCGCGCAGCCAGGGGCGGAACGGGATGTCCCGATGGGCCTGGATCATCAGCGGGAACAGGAACGTCTGGCAGAACTGGCGGTAGCCCGCCCACGGTCCGCCACTCGAGCGCTCGAAGGACGGCACGTCGATGAAGGTCGGCTGGGCGCCACGCCACTGCACGTTGTAGGCGTAGCCGTCCTTCATCGTCAGCCCCTCGTTCAGGGCCTCCGCGAGCAGGTCGAGGTGCAGGATCGCCGCGTCGCGCAGCTGGGAGAAGGTCCACTCGTACGGATAGCTGATGAACGGGATCCGCTCGTGCCTGAGCACCACCGGCCAGGGCTTGGGCAGCCCGATCGCCTGCGCCGCCTCCTCGTCCAGGACCTCGGTGCCGACCACTCGGCCGTCCTTGAGCGCGCGCGGGAAGAAGGCCGTGTCGCTCAGGGCCTTCCAGTCCCCCGCGGCGACGTCCCCGAGTCCGCGGTAGACGTCACCATCGGCGTAGAAGACGGTGCTCGAGGGATCACGAAACGACGCCGGCTCGACGACTGCGCTCATGCAGCGGGCCCGAGCGCCGCCCGGGCGGAGGGGCTGGTGGCGGTCAACCGCACCTAGCCCTCACCGCCGGGGGTGTCCCAGGACGACGTGGTCGAGGCCTCGGCCGCGACCGGAGCCTCGGCGGCCTGCTCTGACTTGTTGCTGCCCCGGAACGGAGAGGTGATCCGCTTCCAGCCGGTCTTGGCGACCACAGCGGCACCGGCAGCACCCGCCACGACGGCCTGGGTGATCATGCTGGCGCTGTTGCTGTCCAGATACAAAAGCATAAGAGACTCCCGTCACAACCCTGGTTGCCGGAACTATATAGGACCGGACTGTCTGTTTGCTGCTTACCCCAAGTTCATCCTGCAGGCGCTGCGGCCCAGCGCCAAGGCGCCTGACGCGGTGAGCTTTCTGTGAACATCCTGGGGATCACACCCTGTCCTCATCCGACCAGGACCAGCCGGCTGGCCGAGCTCAGCCGCGCCGACGTGGCCACGAAGCGGGTCTTGACCTTGGCCGAGAGCGCAGCCTTCCAGTGCCCGAAACGGTCGGAGCGGACCTTGGCGGCCGTGACGAAACCCACCAGCCCGGCCCGGTGCAGGCCGACCACGACGGTCGTCGACGGCCGGGCGAGCCCGGACAACCGGATGACCGCGCCCCCCTTCACCTTGGCCGGTGCGACGAGCGTCGTGCCGAGCGCCTGCACCAGAACCGACCTGCCGGACAGCCCCTGCGAGACCCCGTACACCCGGTAGTCCAGGTCCGCGACGAACGTGGTCCGCCAGCCGCCGTCGGGGCCGGCCACGACCGACCGCCGCTTGCTGTACCCGACCGTGCCCTGCTTGTGGAACCACACGTCGACGACCGCGCCGGGCGAGGCGCTGCCGGTCACCTGCACCGTGTGCCCGCGCAGGATGCTGGCAGGAGCCGCGATCGTCGGGGCGGTGTAGCGGGGCCGCCAGAACGTCGAGCGCAGGCCGAACCGCAGCAAGGACTGGTCGGTGACGGCGACTGTCATCGGCTGGCCGGCGGCGTTGACGCCGTCGAGCCGCACCGAGCGCACCCGGCCGCCCCACTGGGCGGACGAGCCGTCGCGCGACGTCACCGTGAGGTCGTCCACCCGCTGGAAGCCGTACGCGGCCTCGAGGTCGGCGGCGTTGATCGTCCCGACCCAGGTCCCGTACGGGTCCCCGCTCGCGGCGTCCCAGGCGTCCGGCCGCACCGGTCCGTAGGACGGGTCGCCGCCGGCGGTCAAGCCGCCGTTGGACGCCGAGAACTGGGCGAAGACCGGCGTCGTGCCGTTGACCAGGATCGTGTCGGCGGTCTGCGCCACCGGGTCGGTGGCGGCGTGCCCCAGCGCCGGCTCGAGCCAGGTCGACACACCCTTGACGCTGGACTGGCTGCCACCGAAGGCCTGGCAGTAGGCCGAGTCGCAGACGTCGTACAACGGGTTGGCCGCCAGCCGTAGGCTGTCCGCGTAGGAGCGGGCGGCGATCGCCTGCGCCTCGAGCTCCTGCAGCGGCCAGGACGCCGGCGACTCCTGGTAGACCACGCCGCGGACGTAGTCGTCGAGCGGCATCGTGGCCAGCCGCAGCATCCGGCTGGGGGTCGTGGCGCTGCCCGGGTCGGTACGCACGGCCGACACCTGGTGCCGGTAGTCACGCAGGACGCTGCCGCCCCAGTCGACCCGGACGAAGGCCGGGCCGTCGAACGTGACCGGTCCGGCCAGGACCGCCGGGTGGCCGGCCATGGTGGCGTCGGCCCAGCCGGCGCTGGTGTGCACGCGCAGGTGCAGGCCGTCCTTGTAGCTGGCGACCCCCCACTCGTCGGCACCGGTCACGGCATCCGGGTGCTGACCGGTGGCCGCGTCGGTGAGCACCAGGCCGGTGGTCTGGACGACGTTCAGCGTGCAGTACGTCGCAGCCGCCGTACCGTCGCTGCACTGGTAGCGGTCGGGGCTCGGCGGCAGGTAGCCCTTGGCCGTCGACCCGTCGACGACGCCGGTCAGCGCGATCCGGATCATCGGGTTGCCGGCTCCGGCCAACGTCGCGCCCGGGTAGTAGAAGCTCAGGATCCCGGTGGCCGGTACGCCGTCCAGCGCGCCCTGCTTGGCGCCTTGCTGGGACATGCCCTGCCCGTGGCCCCAGCCGTGCCCGTCGACGGTCAGCGTCCGGCTGGCGGGGAACGGGAAGCTCTCGAGGGTGGGTGCATCCGCCCGCGCCGCGCCGCCGCCGACCGCGACCAGCCCGCAGCACACCAGGACCGCGGCCATGAGGGCCGCGGCCGTACGGGACAGATGTGACGGATGTGACGACACGGAGCGTGATCCTAGTCGGGAAGCAGGGTTGCCGGTGATACGTCGCGCGCCGGTGTGCCGCCGTTACGGGCCCGGCCGGTCAGCCCACCGACGGCGCCCCAGACCAGGTCACCCGCGGTCATCAGCAGCCGCGACACCGCGGCCAGCGCCACCAGCTCCTTGTTCGCAAGCACCGCCGTCATCGCGACGATGAGCACCGCCTCGCGGATGCCCGCGCCGGCCGGGAAGACGATCGCCACGAAGCCGGCCGTCCAGGCCAGGGCGAAGGCGCCCGTCGCGAGCAGCGGCAGCGACTTCGCACCCTGCGCGTGCAGCCCGTCCGCGAGCACCCAGATCTGCACCCCGTACGAGGCCCACATCAGCATCGTCCAGCCGGTCGCGACCGCGATGCCGCGCAGGGTGAGCGGCTGCTCGAGCGGTTCCCTGCGGGCAAGGGAGAACGCCTTGTTGACCACGGGGTTGAGGATCCGCGGATGCAGCAGCGCCAGCCCGACCGGCAGGAAGGCGATTGCCCAGCCGTACCGGCTCAGCGCGTGCGGGCTGGTGAACGGCAGCAGCACGACAGCGACCAGCAGGCCGGTCGCGACGTTGAGCACCATGACCAGCAGGGCGACGGTGCCCACCGGGCGCCGGGACAGCCCGTGCGCCTTGCCCAGCTCCATCTGCGCGACCACCGGCCACACGCTGCCCGGCAGGTACTTGCCGAGCTGGCCCACGAAGAAGACCCGTACGGCGCCCATCACCGGGATCTGCTGGCCGAGGTCGGCCAGCAGGGCGCGCCAGGCAAGCGCGCTGAAGAACAGTCCGAGCAGCACGGCGCCGGCTGCGAGCAGGAGTGAGTGCACCGGCAGCTCATGCCACCCGCTGCTGACGTTGTGCCACTGGTCGACCAGCGCTGCGACGAGCAGCCCGACCGCGAGGACGACGAACCCGATACGCAGCGCACGCCACAGCCACGACGGAGTTCGCACGGCGTCAGCCTAGTGCCGGGTGCGCTAGCCTAGCGACCGTTCGCAGGCCCGTCCGCGCACCCGTGGGAGCTCAGCCGAGATGACGTCCGCCCAGCAGTCCGCCGAGTCGCCGGGGACCGTCATCGGCAACCACACCAAGAAGTACACGGCGAAGAACCCGGCCATCCGCTACCTCACCGAGCGCTGGGTCGCGCGCCTCGACGGCATGATCGAGCAGACCTCGCGCGCCACCAGGCCGGCCACCAACCCGCTCGAGGTCGGCGCCGGCGAGGGCGTGATCAGCGAGAAGCTGTACAAGCGGTTCGGCTCCGCGGTCGGCCTCGACCTGCCGGACGCCGGCCTGCGGCAGGAGTGGCGCAGCCGGCCGGGCCCGCACTACCTGCACGCCGACGCCGAGCGGATGCCGTTCGAGGACAACCAGTTCGACCTGATCGTCTGCGTCGAGGTGCTCGAGCACCTGCGTGACCCCGAGGCCGGCCTGCGCGAGCTGGCCCGGGTGTCCTCGCGGCACCTCGTGGTCTCCGTGCCGCGCGAGCCGATCTTCCGCGGCTGCAACCTGGTGACCGGCCGCTACGTCAAGGACCTGGGCAACACCCCCGGCCACCTCAACCACTGGTCGACCGCCCAGTTCACCAGGTTCATCTCGCAGGTGGCGACGGTCCGCGCCGTGTCCAAGCCGTTCCCGTGGACGATCATCTGGGCCGAGCTGCCGGGCTGATCCTGCGCTCAGCCGGCGGGCGCCGGCCCGAGCGGGCCGATGCAGTCGTGCACCACGGCTACGAAGTCGGCCAGCGCCGGGTGCCGCAGCTCTCGCCGCCAGACCAGGCTGACCGTCAGCCGGGGCGCGTCCGGCAGCGGCACGAACCGGACGCCGGGGTGCGGGTGCTGGGTCGGTGTCGACTCCGGAGTGACGCCGACCGCCTCCCCCGACGCGATCGCCATCAGCCACTCGTCGGTGTTCGTGACCTCGACCACCCGGTCCGGCCGCGCCCCCGCCGGCCACAGGTCGAGGGTGGTCGTGCCGATGGCGGGCACCAGCACGATCGCCTCGCCCAACAGGTCGGCAAGGGTGAGGGACGGTCGCTGCGCGAGCACGGAATCCCTTGGTACGGCGGCCATCCGGCCCTCACGGAAGACCGGCTCCACCTGCAGCGCAGGGTCGGCCACCACGTCCCGGCTGATCGCCACGTCGACAGACCGGTTGGCCAGGCCGGCACTGCGGTCGTCGACCCGGTGCACCTCGAGGGGGACCTCCGGGTGCAGCTCGCGCCAGGCCCGCAGGATGTCGCTGGTGTGCCGCCCGAACGCCGCCCAGCTGAAGCCGAGGCGCAGCGGGACCGGCAGACCCTCGGCGGCGGCGACGACGGCGTCGACCCCGCGCAGCACCTCCAGCGCCGCCCGGTAGCAGGCCGCTCCGGCCTCGGTCAGGGTCAGCGACCGGGTCGTACGGCGGACCAGCTGGACGCCCAGGACCGTCTCGAACCGGGAGAGCGCCCGCGAGACGGCCGGCTGGCTCATCCCCAGCCGGATCCCGGCGTCGGTGAAGGTGCCCTCCTCCGCCAGCGCCGCCAGGACCCGGAGGTGGGTCAGCTCGACGCCGTCCGCCCGACCGCTCATGCGTCAGGAGCATAGATGGGCCCGGCAACGCATTTCCGCGCCGGGGTCCGGCCGCCCTAACGTCGACGCCATGACCAGCGAACGGGCGCACACGGTGGGCACGGCGCTCGCCGTCACCAGCGTCGGCTCCGTGCAGTTCGGGGCAGCCCTGGCGGCGACCTTGTTCCCCCGGGTCGGCCCGCTGGGGACCGTCACGCTCCGGCTGATCGGCGCCGCGTTGGCGCTGTCCGCGGTGACCAGGCCCTGGCGGGTGAGCTGGACCCGGCCGGCCCTACGCAGCGCGGCGGTCTTCGGCTGCGTGCTGGTGCTGATGAACGTGAGCCTCTACCTGGCCATCGACCGGCTGCCGCTGGCGACCGTCATCACGCTGGAGTTCCTCGGCCCGCTCGGGGTGTCCGTCGCCACCGGCACCGGCTGGCGGCACCGGGGCTGGGCCGTGCCCGCCGGGGTCGGCGTAGCGCTGCTCGGCGGTGGCTTGCACGTCGGTGACGGCGTCGGCGTGCTCGCAGCGCTCACCGCCGCGCTGTGCTGGGCCTCGTACATCCTGCTCAGCCGCCGGATGGGTACGGGAGCCGACGGGCTCGCCGGACTGTGCCTCGCGAGTGTCCTCGGCGCGGTGGTGATGCTGCCGGTCGGACTCCTTGCCGCCGGCGGCGCGCTGGTGCGGCCGAGCACGCTGGCGCTGGGGCTGACCGTCGGCCTGGTCTCCTCGGCGATCCCGTACAGCCTGGACCTGCTCGCGCTGCGCCGGCTGCCGACCGCTGTCTTCGGCGTGCTCACCAGCCTCAACCCTGCGGTGGCCGCGGTTGCCGGGCTGCTGGTCCTCGGCGAGCGGTTGCCTCAGCAACAGCTGGTGGGCATCGCCTTCGTGATCGCGGCGAGCGGCGGCATCACCCTGAGCAGCCGGCGTCCCGCCGCCGTCAGCTCTGCGGCAGTCGTGCCGGAGAGTCCGCCGATCCCTTGCGCTGCACGGGCACCAGCACCGGCTCCAACTCCCCGGTGACGAGCCGGACCCGGCGCCGAAGCGCCCGCCACAGCCGCGGGCTGGCCAGCAACAGCAGCAACCCGAGCAGACTGGCCGCCGACACCAGGTAGCCGAGACGCTCGACCGTCGACAGCCGGTAGCGGAGATCGACCGTGACCGGCCCGGTGTGACCGGCGAGGAGACGAACATCATCCCCGGGCCGGCCGTCGAGATCGGAACCGTCCGGCCGTCGACGGTGGCCTGCCGTCCGGGGCGTCCTGGACCTTGAACAGCACGCCGCCAGCCGTCACCCCGGCGATCCGCCAGTGTTCTGCGTCCACCAGGGTGACCGGCGCCTGGGCCGCCGCGGCGTGGGCCGGAACGGTCGACAGCAGCAGCCGGCCGAGGAAGGCCGCCTCGGTGACGCTGCGGTAGACGCCGAGGTGGTAGGGCAGGTTGAGGCCTTCCCAGACCACCTTTCCCTGGCCCAGAGTGCCTGCTGCCACGACGGTCTTGCCATGGGTGTCGAGCACCGGACGCGCCCATGGCTGCAGCTCCGTCGCGGTCTGCGTCGCCCAGGCTCCCGAGGTCGCATAGGCCGGCAGGCCGAACGACGCACGGTCTGCCGGGACGACGGTGGCGTCGCCGTGGGAGGTCCACGCCCAGCCGGTGTCCGGGACCAGCGTGGTGCTGCTTGCCCGTACCGGCAGCGGGCTGGAGGGGTCGGCCCGCCAGCCCGGCCAGGTCGGCCGTGGCCTCGGAGCCGTCGACGAACAGGCCGCCACCGGCCGCGACGTACGAGCGCAGCAGGGCGGCGTCCTTCGACGGGTCGGCGACCGTTGCGCCGTAGAGCGCGACGGCGGACGACGCGCGCAGCAGCTGCGGTGTGACGTCGTCGAGCGAGCTCGGTCCGTGTACCGGGATCAGGGCGGTGCTGGAGATGCCGGCCAGGCCGAGCGCACGCAGGAACAGGTCGTAGTGCTGGTCGTCACCGACCACCAGCACGGTCGGCGCCGATGTTGCGGTCAGGATCGGCGACGCCTGCTCGTACCGGTAGGTCTGGATCCGAAGTCCCCGCACGGCAACGGACTTCAGCGGGGTGAACGCCGCCGGGTTGCTGTCGTACTGGCTGAGGTCACCCGTGCCCGAGTCAGCATCAACCCACTTGACGGCGTACCAGTCGAGCATGAAGGCGCGCTGGGGCTCCGGGACCGCCTTGTGCAGCAAGCCGTCCTCGAGCCAGACCTGCCAGTCCAGGTGCAGCGCGCCGTGGTCGTCGTAGCCGCGGGTCTGCGGCACCGGGGAGTACTCGTTGACCCACGAGCTGGTGGAGTCCGCGCCGCCGGCGAAGCGGTACTGGTACTGGCCGGCCACCTCGGCCGGCAGCACCGATGCCCGTTGCGGAACCGCGTCGTTCGTCACCTCGGCCGGGCTGAGCGCTGCGGACGTACCCGCGATGGACGGGGCGGTGACCGCGACAGCGGCCGCCGCAGCGGCGACCGGCAGCACCCGGCGCAGCCAGCCGGCACCGGCCAGGCTGCTCAGGGCTGGTGGCACCACCAGGCCGACGACGCCGGAGAGCAGGAACGCCGGGTAGACCAGCAGGTCTGTCGGCTGCAACCCGTTGACGTAGTACGGCGAACCACCGGGCGAATCGGCGGGTGGCCGGACCGGCCGAGGCCGGGACCGGGGTCTGCTCGTCCAGCGTGGACAGGAAGATGACGTCCCTGCCGAGCGCCACCTTCTCGGCGAACGGCACCGTCGGCGGCAGCAGGGCGCGGGCGGCGTAGCAGACGAGAAGCAGGCCGAGGCCCAGCAGCACCGGAGTGAGGCCGTCGAGGCTGCGCGGCCCGTGGCTGTACAGCATGTGCCACGACAGCGACACCTCGGTGTCGGTGAAGGCGCTCTGGCTGCGCTTGGACAGCGCGAGCGGCAGGTAGAAGTACGCGGACAGGCCGAAGGCTGCGGCCAGGACGGCAGTACCCGAGACGAGCCGGGTGACCACCGGTCGGCGCGGATCGAGCACGTACACCGCCCCGATCAGCCCGACGCCGATCACGCCGACGATGGGGTGGATGGACAGCGCCGCGGCGAGCAGCAGGCAGGTCGCCGCCCCGCGCAGCCGGCCGCCGCGCCGCGAGTGGGCGACCGCTGCCGCGAGCGCGAGAGCCATCGGCGCCAGAGCTGCGAACCGCGGGTAGAGCCCGAGGACGACCATCTGGGCCCACACGCTCGGCGTCCCCAGCAGCAGCCCGGCGGCGGTCAGCGCGCCGAGCCGGCTGCCGGTGGCCGCCCTGACGGTGGCGTACAGACCGATGACGATGAGCAGCACCGAGCAATAGGTGACGATGTTCATCGCGGTGGCCAGGGACACGTGGCAGGTCGCGGCGATGAGGGCGAGGAGCACGTGGTAGCCGGGCGGATAGCTGCCGCGCGGCGGCGATCGCCCCGAGCTCGACCAGGGTCCTCGCGGCGCTGCCCACACGTCGCCGGGTGCCGTTCACGGGAACCAGGTCCTCCACCGGTCAGAGCCGGGGGCTCCGGCCTCTCCTACGGTCGACAGCGCTGAGCAGACCTGAAGGGTGCTTGGGCGTGCGAACGGCCGGCGGCGTAGTTTCGTTACGCCACTACTTGTCGAGGAGGCGCGCGATGCCAGCCGTGACCGTTGAGGACATCACCGTTCTGCCCCGCCTCCCGGTGCCGGACCCGGCGACCAGCACCCAGCGACCGGTCCGCTCGGTCACCACGTCGCCGCGCGGCTTCGAGGGCGAGGGCTTCCCTGTCCGCCGGGCGTTCGCCGGCGTCGACCTCAAGGACCTCGACCCGTTCGTGCACCTGGACCA
>JAWWOM010000081.1:0-11518 GCA_033851655.1 Frankiales bacterium | reverse complement strand
GCTGCCCGCAGGCCTTCTCGGTCTGTGGCTGGGAGAGTCGCGACCTGCGCACGCTGCTCGAGGACCGGTGGGCCGTGTCGGAGGCCGTGTTCGAGGCAGAGCGTCCCGTGCTCGGCGACCTCACCGTCCTGGAGACGCCGTCCTACCGGGCGGCCCTGCCGGCCGGCAGAGGCCACGACGGCGACGAGGTGGCGGCGCTGCTCGAGCGGATGCGGGCGGACGACCCGGACGAGCCGCTGTGGCGCGGAGTAGACCGCATCGACGTCCGCGCCGACGCCGCGTCGGTCGGCTTCCGCCGTGGCGTCGACCCCGTCCTGACGTCGTCCGGTGAGGTGCAGGTCGCCTGCCATCTCTACGACGAGTACGCGCCGCTGGCGGTCGAGGAGGAGAGCCGGTAGGCGTCCCGCCACCATGGTTTGCGATCACGTACACCGGGAGGGTCGGTGTTCCACTACGCGGCTTCGAGACCAGGTGGCTGACGTGCGGGTGCCCGCCGGGTCGGCTGTCGGCGTCGTCGGCGCAGGGACCATGGGAGCCGGTATCGCCCAGGTGGCGGCACTCGCCGGCCACCTGGTGCTGCTGCTGGACGCGGCGCCCGGACAGGCACTCGAGTCGGTCGAACGGGTACGGGCCCGCATGGGCCGGCTCGCGGAGCAGCACAGAATCGACGCCTCGCTGGCTTCGGCCGCCTGCGCCAACCTGTCCGCTGCCGGAGCGGTGACCGACCTCGCCGGGTGCCGGCTCGTGATCGAGGCCGTCGCAGAGGTGCTGGACGTGAAGCGGGACGTCTTCCGGGCCTTGGAGAACGTGGTGAGCGACGACTGTGTTCTGGCCACCAACACGTCTTCGCTGTCGATCGCCGCCATTGCCAAAACCCTGCGCCGCCCGCAGCGTCTTGTCGGTATGCACTTCTTCAACCCGCCGACGGCCATGGAGCTGATCGAGGTCGTCTCCGGTCCTGCGACCGACCCGCAGCTGGCCAGCCTCGTTGCCGACGTCGCAACGGCATGGGGCAAGACGCCAGTACGGGTGAGCTCGACGCCAGGTTTCGTGGTGAACCGCGTGGCGCGCCCCTTCTACGGTGAGGGGCTGCGAGCCCTGGAGGAGCGGGCGGCTGATCCGGCCACCATCGACGCGGTTCTCCGCGAGGCCGGCGGCTTCCGGATGGGTCCGCTGGAGCTGACCGACCTCATCGGCCAGGACGTCAACCTGGCGGTGACGCGATCGGTGTGGGAGCGCCTCGGCAAAGACCCCCGGTTCGCGCCCTCCACCGCGCAACAGGCGTTGGTCGACGCCGGTCGGCTCGGCCGCAAGACCGGTCGCGGCTTCTACCGGTACGGCGACGACGCGCAGCCGGGTGTCCCCGTCAGCGCGGCGCCGGCGCCTGCTCCTCGGCAGGTCACCGTGGCCGGTGACTGGGGGCCGTGGACGCCGCTCTGGGCGCGGCTCGGCCGAGCCGGAGTCGAGGTCCTGCACAGTGACACCCGCAACAGCGGGCCGCCGTTCGCCGAACTGGCCGGAGGCGGGCTGCTCGTGCCGAGCGACGGCCGGACCGCGACCGAACGCGCAAGCCTTGCGCGGGCCCCTGTCGTGGTCGTGGATCTTGCCTTCGACCCGCTCGAGGCGACGCGGTTCGCCATCGCGGCAGCGCACGGCTCGCCGTCGGCCGCGACCAGTCAAGCGGTTGGCCTGCTCCAGGCCTCAGGGGCGGCGGTCAGCGTCATCGACGACCTGCCGGGGCTGCTCGTGGCCCGTACCGTCGCCATGCTCGTCAACCAGGCCGTCGACTGCGTGGCCCTCGGTGTGGCCTCCGCGGCCGACGTCGACACCGCCATGCGGCTGGGGGCGGCCTACCCGATCGGCCCCCTGCAATGGGGCGATCGGCTGGGCGCCGGCAGGGTGACGGCGATCCTGGATGCACTGGATCGGGCTTATCCTGGCGGCCGGTACCGGGTCTGCCCGGCGCTGCGGCGCAGCACCCTGTCGGGCAGGAGCCTGCGTGAGATCTGACCCGAACGACGGCGGCCTCGTCCCCCGTCCACACCGCCGATCGGAGCGCTGATGCCCACCGCCTTCCTCGTGACAGGGGTCCGTACGCCGATCGGCCGCTACGGCGGTGCCCTGGCCCCGGTCCGCCCCGATGACCTCGCTGCCCACGTGCTGCGCACCCTGACCGACCGGCTGCCTTCGGTGGACTGGGGGGCGCTCGACGACGTGCTTCTCGGCTGTGCCAACCAGGCCGGTGAGGACAACCGCAACGTGGCGCGAATGGCGACGCTGATCGCCGGCCTGCCGGTGGAGGTCCCCGGCAGCACGATCAACCGGCTCTGCGGCTCCGGCATGGACGCGCTGGGCACCGCCGCCCGTGCTGTCCGGGCAGGGGAGGCCGACCTCGTGATCGCCGGAGGGGTGGAGAGCATGAGCCGGGCCCCGTTCGTGCTGGCCAAGGCGGAGACGGCCTACTCGCGGGCCGCCGAGATTGCCGACACCACGATGGGATGGCGTTTCGCCAACCCCCGGATCGAGGAGCTGTACGGGACCGACGCGATGACCGAGACCGCCGAGAACGTCGCACGGGACTTCGTTGTCGGCCGCGAGGACCAGGACGCTTTCGCCCTCCGCTCGCAGGAACGGGCAGCCAGGGCGCTCGCGGACGGGCGGCTGGCCCGGGAGATCGTGCCGGTGTCCGTACCACAGCACAAGGGCGACCCGGTGGTCGTCGAGCGGGACGAGCACCCGCGCCGATCCTCACGGGAGGCGCTGGCCGGGTTGCGGCCGCTGTTCCCCGGCGGCAGCGTGACTGCCGGCAACTCCTCGGGCATCAACGACGGCGCCTGCGCCGTGCTCGTCGCCTCCGGCAGTGCTGTCGAACGCTATGGGCTGACGCCGCTGGCCCGCATCACCGGGATGGCCGCGGCCGGCGTGCCGCCGCGCATAATGGGGATCGGGCCGGTTCCCGCCACCCGGCGGCTTCTCGGGCGAGCCGGCCTGGACGTTGCCGACGTGGACCTGTTCGAGCTGAACGAGGCGTTCGCCTCGCAGGCGCTGGCCGTACTCCGCGAGCTGGGGCTGCCGGACGACGCAGAACACGTCAACCGCAACGGTGGGGCGATCGCCCTGGGTCATCCGCTGGGCATGACGGGGGCTCGGCTGGGGTTGTCCGCCGCCATCGACCTGGCCGACCGTACGGGCGCGGGTGCCCGGCGAGCGGTGGCCACGATGTGCATCGGGGTCGGCCAGGGCATCGCGCTGCTGCTGGAGAGCGTCTAGGCATCCACGGAACCTCAGCCGCGGTGCGCCTGCAACCCGCCCAGCGCGAGCTCCACCACGGCATGGACGATGTCCTCGTCCGAGCTGGTCCGGGTGTCAGGTGCGCGGGGCTCGGCGGCTCGCGCGTCGGGCCGGTACCACTCGGTGAGTGAGTTGACCATGCCGAACAGCAGCCGGGTCACCAGGCGTGGATCGATGTCGCTGCGGATCTCTTTCGCCTCTGCAGCCGCCTGCACCAGCGTCGCCAGGCGGGCATCGAAGGCGCGCCGCTGGGCAATGGCCTCGCGCTCGACCTCGGTGTTGCCCCGGAGGCGGAGCAACAGGGTGACGTACGGGAGCTCGGCGAGCAGTACCTCGGTCGTGCGTCTCAGCACCCGTTCCAGCCGCTCCACCGGCCGGCCGACGTCCTGCGCGTCCTCGTCCATCACGGCGGACAACGCGTCGAGCGCCCGATGGACGGCGAGCCGCAGCAGCTGCTCCTTGCCGCTCACGTGGTGGTAGAAGGTGGACTTCGTCAGCCCGCTGGCACGGGCGAGGTCCTCCATGCTGGCGGCCTCGTAGCCGCGTTCGTTGAACACGCGGGCGACGACCTCGACCAGGTCCTCCTGGGTGTAGCGGGCGGGGCGTCCGCGGGCCGCCCGCTCGGTCGGCACACCGTCCTGTCCGCCTGCCGTGAGCGCTCCCGTTGACATGGGTTCAGTGTGCCCTACCATGAGTTAACGAACGTTCGTTCGGGAACTCCGGGTCACTCGTGCGGCAGGGAGGTCGCGGTGCAGCACAGCGGCGAAACGATGGAGCCGCCCACGCTGGACGCGCCCGCAGCCCTGCAGGAGCGGTTCGACCGGATCATCGCCGAGGACGAGCGCATCGAGCCGCGGGACTGGATGCCCGACGGCTACCGGAAGACGCTCATCCGGCAGATCGCCCAGCACGCCCACTCCGAGATCATCGGCATGCAGCCGGAAGGCAACTGGATCACCCGGGCGCCGAGCCTGCGCCGCAAGGCCGTCCTGCTCGCCAAGGTCCAGGACGAGGCGGGCCACGGGCTCTATCTCTACTCGGCGGCCGAGACGCTCGGCGTCGACCGCGAGGACCTGCTCGACCTGCTCCACGCGGGCAAGCAGAAGTATTCGAGCATCTTCAACTACCCCACGCTGAGCTGGGCCGACATGGGCGCCATCGGCTGGCTCGTCGACGGTGCAGCGATCATGAACCAGGTGCCGCTCTGCCGATGCTCCTACGGCCCGTACGCCCGGGCGATGGTCCGCGTCTGCAAGGAGGAGTCGTTCCACCAGAGGCAGGGCTTCGAGATCCTCTTCACCCTCTCCCACGGGACGACTGCCCAGAAGGCGATGGCTCAGGACGCGGTGAACAGGTTCTGGTGGCCGTCCCTGATGATGTTCGGACCTCCGGACACCGACTCGCCCAACTCCGCGCAGTCCACGGCCTGGGGCATCAAGCGGTTCAGCAACGACGAGCTGCGCCAGCGGTTCGTCGACATGGTCGTGCCGCAGGCCGAGTCCCTCGAGCTGTCGTTGCCTGATCCCGATCTGCGCTGGAACGCCGACCGGGGCCGCTACGACTTCGGTCCCATCGACTGGGACGAGCTCACCCGCGTGATCAAGGGAGATGGACCCTGCAACGCGCAGCGGATGGAGCGCCGTCGCGCCGCCCATGATGACGGAGCCTGGGTCCGCGAGGCTGCGCTGGCCTATGCCCGCAAGCAGGCGAGCCGCACAACAGCGAAGCCGGCGGCATGAGTACGGGATGGCCGCTGTGGGAGGTGTTCGTCCGCGCCAGGCGAGGGCTCGCCCACCAGCACGTCGGCAGCCTGCACGCTCCTGATGCCGAGATGGCGCTGCGCAATGCGCGCGACGTCTACACCCGCCGGGGCGAAGGCGTCTCGCTGTGGGTGGTGGCCTCCGCGGACATCGCCGCGTCGAGCCCGGAGGAGAAGGACCCGTTCTTCGAGCCGGCCATGGACAAGGCCTACCGGCACCCGACGTTCTACGACGTGCCCGAAGGAGTTGCCCACCTGTGAGTGACTCGCCGGCGGGCACGTCGTCAGCGGCCGCCCTCTCCACGTACGCGATGGGGTTGGGCGACGACGCGCTGATCCTCGCCCAGCGGCTGGGCGAGTGGATAACCTGGGCCCCGCAGATCGAGGAGGACGTCGCCCTCGGCAACATCGCGCTGGACCTGCTGGGTCAGGCGCGCACTCTGCTGAACTATGCCGGAGAGGTGGAGGGCGCCGGCCGCGACGAGGACGAGCTCGCCTTTCTCCGCGACGAGCGTGCATTCCGCAACGTGTGGCTGGTCGAGATCCCCAACGGGGACTTCGCCGTCACGATGGCCCGGCAGCTGCTGTTCTCGGCCTACCAGTGCGAGCTGTACGCCGGGCTCGAGGACTCCATCGACGTGACCCTGGCCGGGCTGGCGGCCAAGGCGGTCAAGGAGGTCTACTACCACCGCGACCATGCCACCCAGTGGGTGCGCCGGCTCGGTGACGGCACCGACGAGTCCCATGCCCGCATGCAGGCGGCGCTGGACCGCGTCTGGCCCTATGTCGACGAACTGTTCGACACCGACGATGCCGCAGCGGCGCTGCCGGGCGTCGCGGTCGACCCCGCCTCACTTCGGCCCGCTTGGACGGAGTACGTCGAACGGGCACTGGCCGGGGCCACCTTGACCCGTCCCGAGCCGAAGTGGCACTCCCGTGGTGGACGTACCGGCTACCACAGCGAGAACCTCGGACATCTGCTGCCCGAGATGCAGGCCCTGCACCGTGCACATCCCGGAGCGACCTGGTGAGCGCTCCTGCCGCAGGGCGGCTTTCAGAACTGCTCGTGGTCGCAGGCTCGGTTCCCGACCCGGAGATCCCGGTGCTGACCCTGGAAGACCTCGGCATCCTGCGCTCACTGGAGATCACCTCCGACGGGACGGTCCGGGTGACTCTCACGCCGACCTACACCGGGTGCCCGGCCACCGAGGTCATCGCGGCGGACGTCGAGGCCGCCCTGCACGCCGCCGGTGCGAACCGGGTGTCGATCCGTACGGTGCTGTCCCCGGCATGGACGACCGACTGGATCACCGAGGCCGGACACCGCAAGCTGCTCGCGTACGGTATCGCGCCGCCCGGCGCCTGCTACTCCGGGCCCGTCGCGGTCGCCTTGACCGTGCGGTGCCCGCAATGCGGCTCAAGCCGGACCCGTGAGCTCAGCCGGTTCGGTTCCACCCCGTGCAAGTCGCTCTGGTCGTGCTTGTCCTGCCTGGAGCCGTTCGACTCGTTCAAGGCGATCTGATGTCGACCGCCGCCGGCCCCGGGGCGGTGCCAAGGCTCCGGCACGCGGTCTTCCACCGGCTGCGGGTGGCCTCGATCGAGCGGCTCACCGACGATGCCGTAGCCGTGACCTTCGACGTCCCGGAGGACCTGCGGGAGCAATTCCGATTCCGCCCCGGACAGCACGTGTCGGTGCGCGCCGACGAGCTGGGCGACGACGTACGCCGCAACTACTCGATCTGTGCGCCGGCCACCGGAGGGCCGTTGCGGATCGGCGTCAAGCGGATCCCAGAAGGCGTGTTCTCCAACTTCGTCAACGAGCGGCTCAGGACCGGCGACATCCTCGACGTGATGACACCGACCGGGACCTTCTCCCCGGAGCTGGACCCTGCCCAAGCCAAGCGCTATGTCGCCGTTGCCGCCGGCTCAGGCATCACGCCGGTGCTCTCGATCCTGGCGACCGCCCTCGAGGTGGAGCAGCAGAGCACGGCCGCCCTGGTCTATGTCAATCTGCGCACCTCGACCATCATGTTCGTGGAGGAGCTCGAGGACCTGAAGAACAGGTTCCCAGCCCGGTTCGAGATCCTGCACGTCCTCGACGAGGAGATCACCGGGGTCGAGCTGCTCTCTGGCCGGCTTGACGCCGAGCGGCTCAACCGCATCCTGGACGCCCTGCTGCCGGTCGACGATGTCGACGACTGGTTCCTGTGCGGACCGCTCCCGATGACCGACACCGTGCGGGCGGCGCTGTTCGACCGTGGCGTGGACACCGCCCACATCCACCGCGAGCTGTTCCACGTCGTCCCTGCCGGCACCCCGCAAAGCACCCCGAGCTGGACGGAGGCAGATCAACCCGACCTCGGGGGATCCGCGGTGACGGTCGTCCTGGACGGCAGATCCCTGACCTTCAACCTCGCCCGCGAGGGCAGCTCGATCCTCGAGGCGACGCTGCGTGCCCGCCCCGACGCCCCGTACGCGTGCAAGCACGGCGTGTGCGGCACCTGCCGGGCAAGGGTGCTCGAGGGCGCGGTCGAGATGGACACCAACTACGCACTGGAGCCGGACGAGATCGCCCGCGGCGTCGTGCTCACCTGCCAGTCGCACCCGGTGACCGACCAGGTGACCGTGGACTTCGACCAATGACCACTCCAGCACGTCGAGCCCGATGAGGCCTTCGAGCAGCCGACCTCAGCTGCTTTCTCGCGGGGCAAGGATGAGTGAGGTCACCCGGGCGGTACACAGTCGCCGACCCTGCTCGTCACGGATCACCACCTCGTACGTCGCCACCTTGCGGCCGCGGTGCAACGGCTCGGCGACCGCTGTCACGAGCCCTTCGCGCGCGCCACGGTGGTGCGTGGCGTTGACGTCGACCCCGACGACCGTCCGGCCTGGACCCGCGTGCAGGACCGCACCCCAGGAACCCACCGCCTCGGCGAGGGCCAGCATGGCTCCGCCGTGCAACAGGCCGAAGGACTGGGTGTTCGTCTCCACCGGCGCAGTCGCCACCACGCGCTCGGACGCGGCCTCGAGGACCCGTACCCCGAGCTTGCGGTCCAGGTCGCCCAAGGAGAGTCCCGGATAGGCGCGGCCCAGTACGTCGTCGTCGTCCATTCGCGCAGCATACGAAATCTTCCGGCCGTGCCAGACAGATCGAGGAGTCAGGTAGTGACCATCACCGTCAAGAGCTACGTCGGCGGCCGCTGGCGCGGCCCCGGCAGCGAGAGTGTCCCGCTGCTCGACGCCTCCACCTCCGATCCGGTGGCGACCATCGGCACCAGTCCGATCGACATGCTGCCGGTCCTCGACCACGCCCGTTCGGTCGGCGGTCCGGCGCTGCGCGAGCTGACATTCCACGACCGGGCGCTGGCCCTCAAGCGCCTGGCCGTCCACCTCACCGGCAAGAAGGACACCTACTATCCGGTCTCCGCCTGGACCGGCGCCACCCGGCGCGACTCCCTCGTCGACATCGACGGTGGGATAGGCGTGCTGTTCAGCTATTCAGGAAAGGGACGTCGCGAGCTGCCGAACAGCACGGTCCTCGTGGACGGCCCTGCCGAGCTGCTCGGCCGTGGCGGGCAGTTTGTGGGCCAGCACATCTACACCTCACGGCGCGGTGTCGCGCTGCAGATCAATGCCTTCAACTTCCCGGTGTGGGGAATGCTCGAAAAGTTTGCGCCAGCATTCCTCGCCGGCGTGCCCACCGTCGTCAAGCCGGCGTCACAAACCGCCTACCTGACCGCGGCCGTGGTCGAGGAGATCGTGGCCTCCGGCCTGCTGCCCGCCGGCAGCCTGCAGCTGGTGGTCGGCGGATCGCGGGGTCTGCTCGATCTGCTCTCCGAGCAGGACACTGTCGCCTTCACCGGCTCGGCATCGACAGCGTCACTGCTCAAGGCGCACGTCGCTGTCCTGCAGGGCGGGGTCCGCTTCAGCTCCGAGGCGGACTCGCTCAACTTCTCGATGCTCGGCACGGACGTGCGTCCGGGCAGTGCGGAGTTCGACCTCTTCGTGAGCCAGCTCGTCACGGAGATGACGTCCAAGGCGGGCCAGAAATGCACGGCGATCCGGCGCGCGCTCGTCCCAGAAGCGCTCGTTGATGAGGTCAGGGACGCGGTCGGCGCCCGGGTTTCGGCCACGGTGCGCGTCGGCAACCCGTCGAGCGACGAGGTCACCATGGGGGCCTTGGTGGGTCTCGCCCAGCGCCGCGAGGTGCGCCGCAGCCTCGCCCTCCTGACCGACGCTGCGGAACTGGTGGTCGGAGATCCCGACTCGTTCGACGTGATCGGTGCCGACGCTCAGCAGGGCGCTTTCCTGCCGCCGATGTTGTTGTGGGCCAAGGACTCCAGCCGCAGCGAGCCGCACGAGATCGAGGTGTTCGGCCCCGTCTGCACGATGATCGGCTACCGGGACACCGACCATGCGATCGACCTCGCCGCCCGCGGTCGCGGCAGTCTGGTGGGGTCTGTCGTCACGGCGGACCCCGACGTGGTGCGAGACGTGGTTCTCGGCGTGGCGCCCTGGCACGGCCGGGTGCTGGTCCTCGACGGCGACTCGGCGGCCGAGTCGACCGGCCACGGCTCACCATTGCCGCAGCTGGTCCATGGCGGCCCTGGCCGGGCCGGCGACGGTGAGGAGCTGGGCGGCATCCGTTCGGTGCTGCACCTCATGCAACGTACGGCAGTTCAGGGCTCTCCGCGGGTCGTGTCAGCGGTCACCGGCACCTGGGTCACGGGGGCGCCGCGGCACACCGGGGGCAGCCACCCCTTCCGCAAGAGCCTCGCCGAGCTCCGGGTGGGCGATGCGGTTGTCGGCGGCCCGCGCGCGATCACCCTGGAGGACGTCGACAGATTCACGGATTTGTCCGGCGACCATTTCTACGCCCACACGGACCAAGAAGCCGCAGCGGCAAATCCGTTCTTCGAGGGACGGGTCGCGCACGGCTACTTCGTGCTGGCATTGGCGGCCGGGCTGTTCGTCTCCCCGGAGCCCGGTCCCGTACTCGCGAACTACGGCATCGAGCGGTTGCGGTTCCTGGCTCCCGCCTATCCCGGAGACGAGCTCACGGTGACCCTGACCGCCAAGAGCATCTCCCCGCGTGCCGATGCCGACTACGGCGAGGTCGTCTGGGACGCGCAGGTGGTCAACCAGGACGATCAACCGGTGGCGTCCTACGACGTGCTCACCCTTGTCGCCAAGGAATGGCCGCTGTGAGCGGTCCTGCCGAGGCGGCGCCGGCCGGTGTGAGCGTCGAGATCGCCGGCGCAGTCGCCGAGGTCGTCCTCGATCGCCCGGCGAAGCTCAACGCCTTGCCGCAGCGGGTCAGCGGCGAGACGCCGACCCGCTCGGAGCCGGAAGTGGTAGCGCGATCTCCACGGTGGTGCCCGCGCCGGGTGGGCTGCTCAGCGAGAGCCGGCCGCCCAGTGCCTCGACCCGGTCGGTGAGCCCGGCCAGGCCCGAGCCACGGCTGAGGTCAGCGCCACCTCGGCCGTCATCGCGGACGCTGACTCGCAGCAGGTCGGCGTCGGCGGCGACCTCGACATCGATGACCGTGGCGTCGGCGTGCTTGGCTGCGTTGGCGAGTGCCTCGGCGACGACGTAGTAGGCGGCGAGCTCGATCGTCGCGGGCAGCCGGCGGGCGACACCGACGTCGAGGCGCACCGGAACCGCGGAGCGGCCGGCGAGTGCCTTCATCGCCGGACGCAGGCCGCCCTCGGCGAGGGCGGCCGGGTGGAGGCCGCGAGCGATCTCGCGCAGCTCGTCCAGCACGCCGATCAGCCCGTCGGCCACCTCGCCCAGCTGGTCGGTGAGTCCCCCGGGGTTGGCGGGCAGCGACGCCTGCGCGGTGCGCAGTCGCAGGGCGAGGGAGACCAGGCGTTGCTGCGCGCCGTCGTGCAGGTCGCGCTCGATCCGGCGGCGGGTGGTGTCGGTGGCAGCCACGATGCGTGCCCTGGATGCGGTCAGGGCGGCTTGGGCCTCGGCGTTGGCCAGGGCGGTGCCGACCAGCTCGGTGAAGCCGGCCAGCCGGGCCTCGGTGTCCGCCGGCAGCGGCTCCTCGCGGGTGGACGTCACGAGCATGACGCCCCACAGGCGGCCCGCGACGTTGATCGGCACGCCGACCGTCGCCCGAAGGCCGACCTTGCGGGAGTGTTCGCCGATCAGCCCGGTGCTCTCGGCGTAGTCGTCGATCCGCGCCGGCCGGCCGGTCTCGAACACGAGCGTGGCCACGTTCCTCCCGGCGAGCTTGAATCGGCCACCGACAGGGGCTGGCGGAGCGGCGCCGGTGCGGGTCCACACGCCCAGGACCGTCTCCGTGGCTCCCGTGCCGTCGGAGTCGTACCGGGCCAGGATGTTGATGTCGGCGGAAAGCACTCGCCCGACCTCCTTCGTGACCGCGGCGAACATCTCCTCCGGCGGCGCGCCGACCGCGCCCAAGGTCGCCACCCGGCGCAGCGCGGCCTGCTCCTCGGCGAA
>JAWWOM010000066.1:0-10114 GCA_033851655.1 Frankiales bacterium | reverse complement strand
CCAGGGTGCCTGGCCGCCGGTTGGTTCGAGCTCACCCGAGCCCTCGGTGGACGCGAGGTCGCCTGGGTCTACACGTTCGAGTGGCCCTTCTACGCCGTTGCCGGGTCCTACATGTGGTGGAGGATCTGGCATCACAAGCCGCTGACAACAGCCGCTTCTACGGATCGGGTCGACGGACGCGAAGAACAGCCGGGCGTGCGGGCGGCGCCTGAGCGGCGCGAGGACGATCCGGGGCTGCGCGCCTGGCAGCACTATCTGGCCAACCTCGAGGCGCTCGACCCGCCGGGCGGCCCACCGCCACGCGGCTAGTCAGAACAGGTGCTCGAGCAACGCGTCGACAGCGACTGCGGCGAACAGCAGCGTCAGGTACTGGATCGAGGCGTGGAAGACCCGGGTCGGCCGGACAGCGACGCCTGCCCGGACACGTGACCGGAGTGCGTAAGCCTCACGGAGGAAGAGGGCTCCCAGGGCGACTGCGGCCACGGGATAGAAGGCCGTCATGTGGCCAATGGGCCAAAGCGCCAGCGAGGCCGCAACCATCGCCCAGGAGTAGGCAACAATACGGCCGGCCACGAACCCTGGGGACGCGACCACCGGCAGCATCGGAACCCCGGCCGCTGCGTAGTCGTCCCGAAATTGCATGGCCAGCGCCCAGAAATGTGGCGGCGTCCAGAGAAAGACCACGCCGAACAGGACGACCGGCGGCCAGCTCAGTGAGTCGGTGACGGCCGACCAGCCGATCAGCACCGGCATGCAGCCCGCGGCGCCACCCCAGACGATGTTCGCGGACGTCCGCCGTTTGAGCAGCATCGTGTAGACCAGGACGTAGAACGCGATGGCGGCCAGCGCCATCAGCGCGGACAGCGCGTTGGCCGTGAACCACAGCTCGGCCACCGAGAGCACGCCGAGGCCAAGGCCGAACAACAGCGCATTCCTCGGCGGGATGACCGCGCGGATCAACGGGCGGGTGGCTGTACGTCGCATCAGCGCGTCGATGTCCCGGTCGACGAAGCAGTTCAGGGCATTGGCGGCGCCCGCGGCCAGGGTGCCGCCGACCAGAGTCGCGGCGAGCAGCTCGGAGGACGGCCAGCCTCTGGCAGCCAGCATCATCACCGGGACGGTCGTGACCAGCAGCAGCTCGATGATGCGCGGCTTGGTCAGCGCAACGTAGTCACCCAGCGCCGACATCGCCCGGTTTGCCCGGACCTGCGGCTGACCAGCCATGTGCACAGCGCTCGCCATGCTTCTCCCCACGCCGGAGATGCGGCCATCTCCTGGGCGACGTCACTGTAGACCTGGGACAGTGCGCAGGATAGGCAGTCCTTCAACTCTCCGCTGTGAGCTGGTCCACGAGCCGGTTGACCTCGGTCGCCGTGACCGCGCCGATGATGACCGCCGCGATCCGCGCGTGCCGGTCGATCACCACCGTGCTGGGAATCCCGCTCTGCGGAAGGACACCCACCTGACGAAGGAGCGAACCGCTCTTGTCGGCCAGCTGCGGGTAGGTGGATCCGGTCGAGGCGACAAAGGCACGACCGGCCGAGACGTCGTAGTCCTCGTCCAGCCCGAGGAATGCGACCCCGCGAGCGCTCAGCGACCTGGCCGAGGCCGCCAGCATCGGAGACTCCTCGCGGCACGGGCCGCACCACGAGGCCCACACATTGACGAAGATCACTTTCCCGGAGCCGACCTCCGCCAACGAGACCCGCGTGCCTGCGAGCGTGGTTCCCACCAGGATCGGCTCTGGTTTCCGTTCCGACACCGGGAACTCGACGAGGCCGAGGCCGGACACGGTGGCGGAGGAGCCGTTGGCGTGTGCCGTGCCCCCGCGGCCGACGCCGCAGCCGGCAAGCGGCAGGGTGAGGAGGACAGCGCAGGCCAACGCGCACCTCCGCCGGCGTCCGACCATGGCAGGAGGCTACTCCGCTGCACCGCCTCGGATCGGCGAAGAATGCACCGCGAGGTGGCCGACGGGGACCTGCTAGCGGTCGAGGGTGCTGCCGGCGGCCGCGAGCAGCTGCAGAAGCCCGATCAGGCTGACGGCTGCGGTCGCGGCGGCTGCGATCGCGGCTACATCACCGGCCACGCTGCAGAAGATGCCGGCGGTGATCAGGAACGACGAAGCGATGATGATCCTCGTCGGCCGCTCCCCCACCGTCACCACGCCGACCTCGCTCATGCCTGCGTTGCCGGCGCGCGCCCTGGCGTACTCCAGCAGTCCCAGCGCCGCGCCGGCCACCACGACGAGCCAGCCGGCGGCGCCCAGCAGCCACAGCGCCGCCAGCAAGGCGATGTCCGCGAACCGGTCGACGAGCGAGTCGACCAGGAAACCCCACGCCGTCGTACGGGCGGAGAGCACCGCAACCGCACCGTCGAGGCTGTCGAGGCAGGCACTCACCGCCACGACGAACCCGGCGAGCACCGGCCAGCGTGGGCCGACGACGGCCAGGCAGGGCACGAGCCCCGCAGTCACCGCGCCCCCCGCAGTCAGCACCGCGGGGCTCACGCCGAAACCCGCCAGCGGCCGAGCCAACAGGAAGACGCCGCGCAGCCACCATGCCACCAGTCCGCGCGGCTCATAGCCGCCGTGAACCGTTGCCCAGTCGGCAAAGTAGCCCTCGCGGTCGGGCAGCGAGGTGACCCGGTGACGACTGCGCACGGCCAGGACCACCAGCACCAGCGCGCAGGCCACGACCAGTACGAGCCCGTACGGGAGCCAGTCGGTCCCTGGCGGGGGCTCGGTCATGCCCCAACCGTAGCTAGTTGAGGCTCCAGACCGCGGACAGGTTGACGGAGACGCTCTGCGAACCGGCAGCGATCGGAACGGCGGCGGAGTCGGCTGCGGCCGCGCCTGCCGCGTACACCTGCCGCTGCTGCGGCTGGTCGACCTGCTCGGTCAGCGAGACGACGCTGCCGAGCTGGCGGCCGGCGAGGGTCGCGTACTGCTCGGCCTTCGACTTCGCGTCGTCGAACGCGGCCTTCCTCGCGTCGGCGACCAGACGGCTGTCGCCCTGGAGGTCCAGGCTCAGCCCGCCGAGCCGGACCTGGTTGCCACCCGCGGCGGTGACCGCGGTGACCGTCTCGCCGGCTGTGGCCAGGTCACGGAAAATCACCTGAAGGTCCTCCTCTGCGGAGTAGCCGTCCAGGGTCTGGGTGCCATTGCCGTAGATGTAGTTCGGGTTGACCGACAGCCCCGTCGTCTTGAGGTCCTTGGCGGCGACGCCGTGGCTGGTGAGTACGCGCTGGACCGCAGTCATGGTCTTGTTCGCCGAGTCGAGCGCTGCGGAGGGGCTCGCTTCCTTTGCGGAGACGGTGACCGAGGTGACCATCGTGTCGGGCATCCCGGCCGCCTTTCCGGTGCCGTCGACTGTCACCACGTCAGGTGCCGATGCCCCGGCCACCGGCGTCGCAGCCTTGGCGCTGGGGCCGCCGCCGGACCCGTTGGCGTAGGCCAGGACCAGCAGGGCCGTCACCACCGCGACAGCGACCGCGGTCAAGACCTGAGGTACTCGTGCCTGTGCCATGTCTGCTCCCCACTCGCACCGATGTCCGGACGGACGGGGATGAGACGCTGACGGCGGGCGATCGGTTCCGGCTAGGCCCAACCCGCTGAACGCAGCCTGGCGTAGACCTCGCGGGTGGCCGACGACCGGTTGAGGGTGATGAAGTGGATGCCGGGAGCGCCCTCGGCAAGCAGCTTCTCGCTCAGCTCCGTCGCCACCTCGACCCCGATCTCCCGTACGGCGTCCACGTCGTCCTCGACCTGGTGCAGCCGCTCGGCCAGGTCCGGGGGAAACTTCTGGCCGGAGAGCACGGCGAAGCGCTCGATCTGCCGGACGTTGGTGACCGGCATGACGCCCGGGATGATCGGCACCTCGCAGCCCTTGGCGGCCACCCGGTCGCGGAGCCGCAGGTAGTCCTCGGCGTAGAAGAACATCTGCGTGATGGCGTAGTCGGCGCCCGCCCGGCACTTGTCGATGAAGTAGCGGACGTCGCTCTCGTCGTCGTACGAGCGCGGGTGCCGTTCGGGGAACGCGGCCACCCCGACGCAGAAGTCACCGGAGGACTTGATCAGCCGGACCAGCTCCTCGGCGTAGAGGAACCCCTCCGGGTGACGGACCCACTCGGCCTGCGGGTCACCGGGCGGGTCACCGCGCAGAGCCAGCAGGTTGCGGACGCCGGCGGCCGCGTACTGGCCGATGATGTGCCGGAGCTCCGCGACCGAGTGGTTGACCGCGGTGAGGTGGCCGACCGGCGTGAGCGTGGTGTCCGAGGCGATCTGCTCGATCATCCGCACCGTGGTGTCCCGGGTCCCCCCGCCGGCACCATAGGTGACCGACACGAAGGTCGGCGAGAGGGCCTCGAGCTCGCGGATCGCCTGCCAGAGCTGCCGCTCACCCTCCGGCGTCTTCGGCGGGAAGAACTCGAAGGAGAACGACCGGTTGCCTGCCGCGAGCAGGTCGCGGATGGTCGGGGTCCGCTGCGGGACTGGTGCAGCCATGCCGATCACCTTAGCGACCGCCGGCCTGCGTTCCCGCTCGAGTGGCGCGCTGACCGGACGAGCGGATACTGAGACCTGACCCTGAACGCCGGCCGTCCGGAGCGCCTGTGACCTCGCTGCACGCCTCGCCAGAGCACCCGCTCGACCGCGTCGACCTGCGGGCGCGCGTGGCCAAGGCGCTGGACGCGTTCCTGGTCTCCCAGCGGCCGACCCTGGACGGCATCAGCGAGGACATCGCCCCGATCGCCGAGGCGATCGGCGAGTTCGTGGACGGCGGCAAGCGGCTGCGGCCTGCGTTCTGCTACTGGGGGTGGCGTGCCGCCGGCGGGGCGGACTGCGACGAGATCCTGACTGCTGCGGCCTCTCTCGAGCTGCTGCAGGCGTGCGCCCTGGTCCACGACGACGTGATGGACGGCAGCGACCGGAGACGGGGAGCTCCCTCCGTACACCGCAAGTTCGGCTCGCTGCACCGCGTCGCGGGGTGGCACGGCAACCCCGAGTCGTTCGGGATGGCCGCGGCGATCCTGCTCGGTGACCTGTGCCTGGTGTGGTCGGAGCAGATGCTCAACACGAGCGGCCTGGACAACGCCGCCCTGCTTCGGGCCCGGCCGGTGCACGACCGGATGCGCGTCGAGCTGATGACCGGGCAGTACCTCGACGTCGTGGAGCAGGCGATGGGCGGCGTGTCGGTCGAGCGTGCGCTGCGGGTCGCCCGCTACAAGTCGGCGAAGTACACGATCGAGGGGCCGCTGGTGGTGGGGGCGGCGCTGGCGGACGGGTCGCCCTCGGTGTCGACGGCGCTGACGTCGTACGGGCTCCCGCTCGGCGAGGCGTTCCAGCTGCGCGACGACGTGCTCGGCGTGTTCGGTGACCCCTCAGCCACCGGCAAGCCGGCCGGCGACGACCTGCGCGAGGGCAAGCGGACGGTGCTCATCGCCGCGACGCTGACCCGTGCCGACGCCAGCGAGAGCTCGATCGTGCGCCGCTACCTCGGCGACCCTGGCCTGGACGTCGACGATGTCGAACGGCTGCGCGAGATCATCACCTCGACCGGCGCGCTGGCCGAGGTCGAGCGGATGATCGACGATCGGACGACCCGCGCGCTCGAGGCGCTCGGGTCACCCGGCCTCGACCCCGTCGCCGTCGGTGTCCTCACCGAGCTCGCCCAGATCGCCACCGCCAGGAGCACGTGAGACCTCGTCCAGCACGGAGGTCCCAGCGCCCACCCTGGACTCCCAGCGCCACGCCTCGTGCAGCCGGACCCTGCCGTCGGCGAGCGTCTCGATCCGGTCCCGCGACCAGCCGTTCGCCGTCGTGCCGTCGGTGAGCAGCTGGGTGTAGCGGAACTCGGCGTAGACGCCGTCGCTCGTGCCGACCAGGAAGCCCTTGCGCACGCGGCCGCCGTCGTACGTGGCCCAGATCATGTTCCCGTCCTGGTGGAACACGAATTCCGTGCTGACGCCCACATCGCCCCCGGTGACGTTGTCCGGCGGGCTGAACCGCCGTCCGTCCAGCGTTGTCATGGGCGCTGCCTCCTCGGCGTGCGTGGGCTGGGGCCTGAGCCTAGGCTGAAGTTCGGTCTCCCGTCCTAGGAGTTGTGCTTGCGAACCGTCTCCGGCCCCACCTCGCGCGTCGTCGTCGTGGGCGCCGGCCTGTCGGGGCTCGCGGCCGCGCTGCGGCTGGCGGGCGCCGGCCGTGAGGTGACGATCATCGAGCGGGAGCCGATCCCCGGTGGCCGCGCCGGGCGGCTCGAGCTCGGCGGCTACTCGTTCGACACCGGACCGACCGTGCTGACCATGCCGGACCTGCTGGCTGAGACGTTCGAGGCCGTGGGCGAGTCCATGTCGGACTGGCTGACCCTGATCCGGCTCGATCCCGGCTACCGCGCCTACTACCCGGACGGCTCGACCCTCGACGTACGGGCCTCCGTGGACGACATGGCTGACGAGATCTCGCGGGTCTGTGGACCAGCAGAAGCCGTGGGCTACCGGCGTTTCGTGTCGTTCGTGACCGATCTCTACCGCCTCGAGATGAAGCACTTCATCGATCGCAACCTCGACTCGCCGTTGGACCTTGCCCGTCCGTCGCTCGCCCGGCTGGTTGCGCTTGGCGGCTTCCGCCGGCTGGCACCCAAGGTCGGGGACTACCTGAAGGATGAGCGGACGCGCAGACTCCTTTCGTTCCAGGCAATGTACGCCGGACTGTCCCCGTACGACGCGCTCGCCATCTACGCCGTGATCGCCTACATGGACTCGGTGGCGGGCGTCTACTCCCCTGTCGGCGGCATGCATGCGGTGCCCCGCGCACTTGCAGGCGCCGCCGAGAAGCACGGGGTCACGTTCCGCTACAGCACGTCGGTGACCAGGGTCGAGCTCTCAGGCGATCGGGCGGTGGCCGTCCACACCTCTGACGGCGACCGGATCCCTTGCGACACAGTGGTTCTCACTCCGGACCTGCCGGTGGCCTACCGGACGCTGCTGCCGCCGGAGGTGTCGCCGCGCGGCCTTCGGCGGTTGGTCTACTCGCCGTCGTGCTTCCTGCTGCTGGCGGGGTCTTCGGCGTCGTACTCCAAGATTGCGCACCACAACATCCACTTCGGCCGAGGCTGGCGTTCGGTGTTCTCCGACATCATCGATCGCGGGTCGCTGATGACAGATCCGTCGTTCCTCGTGACTTCGCCGACGGTGTCCGATGCGGCCTTGGCACCAGCCGGGAAGCATTGCTACTACGTGCTTTTCCCGACTCCCAACCTCGATGCCGACATCGACTGGGACGTGATCGGACCGCGCTACCGTGACGAGTGCGTTGCCGTGCTCGAGCGATCCGGCTACGTCGGTTTCGGGGACGCGATCGAGGTCGAGGCGACGACCACGCCCGCCGACTGGGGCCGGCGTGGGATGGAGCGCGGGGCACCGTTCGCCGCATCACACACCTTCACCCAGACCGGTCCGTTCCGTCCGTCCAACCTCGCGCCCGGGCTGCAGAACGTCGTGTTCGCCGGCTCGGGCACCACGCCGGGCGTCGGCGTACCCATGGTGCTCATCTCGGGCCGGCTGGCCGCCGAGCGGATCCTCGGCCCCTGACAGATCCTCGGCCCCTGACACTTGTGGACAACCGGGAGCGGACGACACCCCTGGCCAGCGGCTCTGCGTTGCCCGCCCGCAGCGGGCAACGCAGAGCCTGGCGGAAGGGGAACAGGGAGGTGCGAGCGGTCGGAGGCGTTAGCCGACGGATTCGAGGATCTCGGCGCTGATGGGTACGCCTCGGGTCGCACCCTGCCGCCGCACGCGGGAGACTGCACCCATGAGCAAGCGAGAGCTCGACGCGGCGGGCATCTCCGACCCGGTGCTGCGCGCGTCCTACGAGCACTGCCGCAGCCTCAACGCCGCCCACGGCAAGACCTACTACCTCGCCACGTTGTTGCTGCCAGCCCACAAGCGGCCGTACGTGCACGCGCTCTACGGCTTCGCCCGCTACGCGGACGAGATCGTCGACAGCCTCGACAGCAGGCTGTCCGGAGCCGAGAAGGCCCAGTGGCTCGAGGACTGGGGCACCGCCTTCCTCAAGGGCGAGACGGACGACCAGGTTCTCCCGGCCATCCACGACACCATCGCCACCTGGCAGCTGCCGCACGCGCATTTCGAGGCGTTCCTCGACAGCATGCGGATGGACCTCGAAGTCACGCAGTACCAGACATTCGAGGACCTGATGACCTACATGCACGGGTCGGCTGCGGTGATCGGCCTGCAGATGGTCCCCGTACTCGAGCCGGTGCGCGGGCTCGAGGAGGTCGCCGCCAGGTACGCCAGGGACCTCGGCGTGGCGTTCCAGCTGGCCAACTTCATCCGCGATGTCGGCGAGGACCTGCGCCGAGGCCGGATCTACCTGCCCGTCGAGGATCTCGAGCACTTCGGCGTCAGCCGCGCGCACCTCCAGCAGGGCGTCGTCGACGGCAAGGTCCGCCGGCTGCTGCAGTACGAGATCGCCCGTAACCGCGAGATCTTCCGTGCGGCCAAACCCGGGGTGCGGCTGCTGGACCCGACCAGCCGGGACTGCATCGAGACGGCCACCACTCTCTACGGCGGGATCCTCGACGAGGTCGAGAAGGCGGGCTACCGGGTGCTGGACCGCAAGGTCGCCGTCCCCGTCACCCGGCGGCTCAGGGTCGCCGTGCCCGGTCTCGTACGGGCCCGCGCCGCCCGAAGAACACCCACCAGCACAGCGTCTGCGTGACCAGCGCGAATCCGAACAGCAGGTCCTCCACCGGCGCGTAGGCCACCCGCCAGTGTCCGAAGAAGGTCGGCGTCGCGGGGCCAAGCACCGCTGACGAGGCGTAGGTCACGACCCGCCGCCCGGTCAGCACGCCGTTCACCAGCAGCTGGAACACGACGATGATCGCGTACGAGGTCCAGAACGCCCGGCGCAGCACCAGCCGGGTCCGCAGCACCACCAGGTCCAGACCGAGCGTCAACGCCACGGCGACCAGGGCCACCCAGGTGTAGGTCACGGCGGCTCCTCGTCACCGAACGTCCACGAGGGGCGGCGCGCCCGTACGGCCTCGTAGGTCAAGATCGCGCACAGCGGCACCACGAGGAAGAACAGCAGCTCCTCGATCGGCAGCTGTCCGGGCAGCAACCAGCCGACGATCTGCCCCGGGTCGTAGGCCCACTGGCTGTCGGCGATGGCCCAGAGGTCCCAGCAGACGAAGGGCACCAGCACGCAGAGCAGCGAAAGGCTCAATCGACGCCAGCGCCGGTAGACCCCGACGTGCAGCAGCAGCTCGAGCGGCGACGTGCCGAGCAGGCAACCCGCCAGCAGCAGCAGATAGGTCGCCTTCACCGAGGCCTAGAAGGCCAGCGCCTGCGCGCGCCGGGTGACCTCGGCCCGCCGGTCGTCGAGCAGCGCCTGGGCGGGCGAGCCGGGCAGGCTGTCGTCGGGGGTGTAGAGCCAGCGCACGATCTCGACGTCGGTGTACTTGTTGTCGTAGAGCACGTTGAGCAGCCCGGTCAGGCCCTTGAGCAGCTCGCCGTCGGGGCGGACGAAGTCGGCCGGCACGTACAGCGCGTTGTTCTCACCCCGGCGTACGGCGACCAGCTTGTGCTCGGAGACCACCTGGCGGACCCGGTTGACCGGCAGCTGGAGTCGCTCGGCGACCTCGGGCAGCGACAGCCAGGCGGGAACGAGGGCGTCGAGGTCTGTGGCGGTGGAGGTTTCGTTCACGCTCCAAGGGTCCCACGAACAGCAGCGAAGTGCGCACGCGGCCGCTATCGTGCCAGGCATGGCGGACGACAGGGACGCATACGGCCTGGTTTCCGAGGAGTACGGGTACGACGTCGCGCCGGAGGCCGAAGAGCCCGGCCTGGTCTCGCTGGACGAGTCGTGGGAGCCGCCGGGCGACGAGCGGAATCCTCCCGGCTGGCCGAGCCTGCTGCCGCCCGGCGCGCTGGCCTTCGCGGCTGCCGGCATCTCGATGGTGGCGCTGGTCGGCAACGGGATCGGGACGTCGTACGCGTACGTGCTGAAGTACAGCCTCAGCGGGGTCTCGGACACCGCGACGACGGCCCCGGCGCACACCGCGCTGAACCTCCAGCTGATCCTGTCCGGCATTGCCGT
>JAWWOM010000065.1:0-23735 GCA_033851655.1 Frankiales bacterium | reverse complement strand
GCCCAGCTCGGTGGCGGCGGCCAGTGTTGTCGGGAAAACGGCGGTCATCGCTGCTCCGGTCCGTACATTTGAGTGAACGGGGTTGTAGAATGAAAGGACTCTCCTCGCCAGGGACGGAGCCGTCAAGAGTGCAGCGACCGGGAGCCGAAAGACAGCCGCGTGAATACACGATGCGCGCGCGTCAGGAGACGGTCGACCAGACCCGGCAGAGGATCACCGAAGCGACCGTGGCCTTGCACGAGCGGGTCGGTCCACGGCACACGACGGTGTCCGCCATCGCGGACGAGGCGGGTGTCACCCGGCTGACCGTCTACCGACACTTCCCCGACGAGTCGTCACTCGTCGTGGCCTGCTCCGAGCACTGGGGCAAGCTGCATCCGCGGCCGGATGTCTCGAGCTGGCAAGGCATCGCGGATCCACGGACACGCTTGCGGACCGCGCTCCTGGAGACCTACCGCTGGGCGCGTACCGCCGCACCGATGATGACCAAGATCCATCGCGATCTGGACGTCATGCCTGAGTTCGTCGCCGAGTTCCTGGCCGATGACGCACGAGCGCGTGTCGCCGCCCTGGCCGAGCCCTTCGGGGTGGCCGGGGTCGCTCGCCGACGGTTGGCGTACGCCCTCACCCACGCGCTCGACATCAGGACCTGGGAGTCGCTCTGCGTGCGGGGCCGGCTCACCGACCTCGAGGCGGTCGATGCGATGGTGGCCTTCGTGATGGCCGTTCTCGAGCTGCCCGCCGGGAGGCGCCGGGCCGTGCGATAGCTGCGCCGGCCGCCCCGGTCGTCAGCCTCGCGGTACGGCGAACTGACGGAGCGTCGCGCCGCTGAGCCCCAGCTCCGCCCAACCGGTCGCGACGTCCAGGACCGCGATCCCGGAGGTGGGAAAGGCTCCCGCGACATCCGCCCGCAGGCGCTCGTCCCCCAGGCCGTCGTCGAGTGCCAAGGCCAGGCCGTGCATCGACGGGTTGTGTCCGACGACGGCAAGTACGTCTGCGCCGGCAGCGGCCTCCTGGATCACCGCGAGGAGTGACTCGATCGTGTTCTCGTAGATGCGCCGGTCCGTCGTCACCATCGGGGCAGCGCTGAAACCGGCCGCCGCCGTCTCCCAGGTCTGCACAGTCCGGCGCGCGGGCGACACGAGCACCTGGTCCGGTGCCAGCTGGTGCTCGGCCAGCCAGCGACCGACTGCCCGGGCGTCGCGGACACCACGCGGAGCCAGCGGTCGCTGAGCATCGGTGCCGGCGTCGGCAACCGCCTTGGCGTGCCGGATCAGCAAGAGGATGCGGGCCACGTCGTCACCATAGCGATGCCCGCTACGGCCGACGAAGCCGGAGCGGCTTGCTTTCCGGTGATCAGCTGTCGTGCAATGTGCTCATGGCGGAAAGCGCAACGTTCGAGGATCTCGTCGACGCCTTCGTCGGCGTCAGCGGCGTCGAGCCGCCCGGCGCGACCGGCCGTGGTTTCGGAGCCGGGGCGCTCAAGGTCGACGGACGCATCTTCGCGATGTGTCCGCGGGAGAACCTCGTACTCAAGCTGCCGGCCGGTCGGGTCACGCAGCTGATCGCCGAGGACGTCGGCGGCCCGTTCGATGCCGGCAAGGGTCGCCCGATGCGCGAGTGGCTGACCGTTGCGGGCGACGATCCCGCGACCTGGCTCCGGCTCGCGCGTGAGGCCTACGCGTTCGTGCAGCAGGGTGCGGCCCGGTGAGGCGCACCCTGCGGCCGTGACTCAGGCCTCGCACAGGCCCGGATCGTCGGCTGTGGTCACGTACATCAGCTTGGGCTTGACGACCGGGTCGGCCTGCAGCGTGCGCAAGGTGCCGACCGACCAGACGGGGTGGCCGTTGGCGAGGCTGAAGGCGGACAACGGGTTGTACGGGTTCGCGAACTCACCGTCGGGGTTGATGATGACGGCGGTCCCGGCGACGACGAGGGACTGCGAGGTCGCGGCGGCGCGGTGCACCGTGGTCTGCCACAGCACGCGGCCGTCGGCCAGGCTGCGCTCGACCAGCAACGCCGGCCTGTCGTAGTCACCCTGGCCCTCGAGCGCGATGGTGTCGTGGGCCCGGATGACGATCGAGCGGTTGTTCACGCGGGTGTCGGTCTGCCAGGCGACCAGTCCGGTGGCTGCGTCGAGCAGCCACTCGTGCTGCGCCCCGGCGGACACCAGCGGCTCGACGGCGATCCGGCCGCTCCCGCCGGCGAGCACCGACAGGGCCGCGCCGTTGTCATAGGTCCAGCGGGTCGTGCCGCGTGCCGGGTCCACCGCGCCCAGCCCGTACGGGGCGCCGGCCCAGCCGCCGTTGAGCAGCAGCTGGCCGCCGGCCACGAGCATCCGCGTGTGGACAGGTGCACCGTGGATCGACCAGGCCGGGGTGCCGGTCCGGTCGTCGTACGCGCTCAGCCGGCCGCCGGAGAGGTAGAACACCCGCGTGCCGAGGGTCTGGAGCTGCGGGAACTGCGCGGTGACCTCGGCGGCTGTGCCCTGCCGCGCGGACCAGCGGACCTTGCCGGTCACCAGGTCGACGACCTGCAGCTGACCGTCGGCCCGCACCCACGCCAGACCACCGTCAGCCGTCGCGGCCGGCCCGTCGATGGTCAGCCCTTTGCCGGGGATCTTCAGTCGCCACTTGACCTTGCCCGTGCTGGCGGTCAACCCGGTCAGCAGCCCGCCGCCACCGAAGTCGTCGGTGAGCACCGACAGCACACCGTGGTTGAGCCAGACCCCGTTGAGAGAGGTCCCCTGTCTGGCATGCCACAGCTCGCGCCCGTCCTTGAGCCGCAAGGCATGGACCACACCATCCTCGGGCCAGTAGCCGATGGTCGCCCCGATCGCCGGCGCGAACGAGGTCTGGAACTCGGTCGGCGTCGCCGCCATCGCGGTCCGCCAGACCACCTTGCCGTTGACCCCGATGGCAGCAGCCATCGCGTGCCGGACGCAGCCGGCCGCCGCGGTGCGGGGGCTCTGCGCACCCGCAGGGGACGCGGCGGTTCCGGTGAGGGCAAGCGCAGATCCGGTCAGTACGGCCAATGCACGTCGTCGCATGGGCGCGTACGCTGCCACGTCTGCCTGCCCGGCCGCAACCCGCTCGTCCTCAACCCCTGAGCAGGGTCACCGAGAGCCGGTCGCTGGTCGCGGCGGCGGCGAGCGCGATCGCGGTCCGCCGGGTGGTTGCCAGCACGACCAGCGCGCCCTGGGTCAGCGCTGCAGCATCGTCGCTGGGAACCGGCACGGCCAGCACCCGTACGTCCGCAGCAGCGACGGTGGTGACGGCGCCGTTCGCAGGGTCTGCCGGCGCCGCGAGCACGTCGACCAGGTCACCGGCGTGGAGCAACGCAGCCACGGCTGGGTCGGCGAGCCGGATCGGGGTCTCGACCAGGTCCTTGCCCAAGGCCGCTGCCAGCCCAGGGCCGACCAGCCGGACGTCGGTCAGCGGCTCACCCCGGCGCACCGGCGCGGCGAGGGTCCGCCCCAGCGCTGCCCCCTCGGCCAGGGCTCCCGAGGGGACAGCCGAGGGCGGCAGCCCGGCCACGGTGAGGTCGGCACGGGTCAGCAGCACCCCGCCGGGGAGGTCACGCGCGGCCACCACGACGGCCGCCGAGGCGGGCCGGGGCGGAGTCAGCGACCGAAGCCCCGTGAACACGCAGAGCCCGGCCAGTGCCGCTGCCAGCGGCCGGCGGCGGCGGCGCAGCCGTCTGCGCCAACGACGGACCGACGGGCCGGCGGGCACCAGGCTGGCCAGTCGCAGGAGCATGTCCTGACCGTAGGCGCCATGCTGCCGGCGGGCCGCGCTCGCCGGCGCCCTGTGGAGGAAACCCCGCCCTGTGGACGGGGCGCCGATCAGGCGACCTTGGAGTCCCCGGCCTTCTTGCCGGCCGGCGGAGCCGGCGTGCTGCTCGCGGGGGGCGCCGCGTTCGCCGGAGCCGGGGTGGAGCCGGTTGACCCACCCGAACCACTGGAGGAGTCGGCGCCCGAGGCTGCTGGCGCTGCGGCCTCGGTCTTGCCGGCGGCAGCAGGCGTGCTCGCCGTGCTGCTCGAACGGCTGTCGTTGCGATAGAAGCCGGAGCCCTTGAACACGACCCCGACCGCCGAGTAGACCTTGCGCAGCTTGCCGCCGCAGGCCGGGCACTCGGTCAGGGCGTCGTCCGAGAACTTCTGCACCGCCTCGAGGCTCTCGCCGCAGTCGTTGCAGACGTACTGGTACGTGGGCACGCGTTCCCCTTCCGTCTCGCCGCGAGGGCCATGCAGCTGGCACTCATCATCCTCGACTGCTAATGGTCCCGCATGAAGGGCTATTCCGTCCACCTGACCCGGCAGCTGCGGGCAGCGGCTAGCTTGTCCGGCAAGCGTCAGGGACGCCCCATGTTCGCGCCAACATCGAGTGTCCGCGCCCGGCCGGCCGCGGTGGCAGGGGCAATGACCCCGGCACAGCCTACGCTACCGTAGGCTACGGCAGAGTAGGCTAGGACGATGACAGCAGCCCCCGTGTTCCACTGGCCGTCCGTGGAGGAGTTCGTCGACCGCAGCGACGAGCTGGCCGCGCTGCGGCAGTGGTGGGACTCCTCGGAACGCATGCCGGTCTTGCTCTACGGCAGGCGCCGGTGCGGCAAGTCCTGGCTGTTCCGGCGGTTCGCACACGGGCTGCCGGCTGTGGTGCTCGTCGCCCGCCGGACCGCCCCGGGCGCCCAGCTGGAGGACTTCGCCCACAGGCTCGAGCCGCTGCTCGGGGTGCGACCCGCGCTGGGCAGCCTCGCGGAACTCTTCCGGGTCCTGTACCGAGCGGCCGCGGACGAGAAGATTCTCGTCGTCATCGACGAATTCCCGTACCTGCTGCCGACCACTGAGGCGGAGACCGAGCGCGAGCTGACCGCGATCGCCTCGGTGATGGAGGAGGAGCGGGAGAGCTCCCAGCTCAAGCTCCTGCTCTGCGGCTCGGTGGTCGCCCAGATGGAGTCCCTTCTCGCCGAGCGGGGACCGTTGCACGGCCGGTTGCACGCCCTCCAGCTCCAGGCGGTGCCCTACCCGCAGGCCCGGCTGTTCCTGCCCGGCCTGGACCCGTTGCAGCAGTTCGAGCGCTACGCGGTCGCCGGGGGCATGCCGCGGTACCTGCGCGTCCTCGGCGGGCCGAGCAGCTTGGCCGAGGTGCTCCGAGAGCGGGTCCTCAACCCGAACGCCGCCCTGTGGGACGAAGCCAGAACCATCCTCGAGCAGGAACTGCGGGAGCCCAAGGTGTACTTCGGCATCCTGCAGGCCCTGGCCTCCGGCGACAAGGACAGCGCCGAGGTCGTCGCGGCGATCCGCTCGGACGCTTCCCGTGTCTCGAAGTACCTCCTCGTCCTGCAGCAGATGCGCCTCGTCGAGCGGCGGCTCCCCGCTGGGGCAGCCCCGTCCAGCCGAGCTGGTCACTGGCATCTGCGCGACCCGTTCCTGCGCTTCTGGTTCCGCTTCGTGTTCCCGTTCCAGGACGACCTAGAGGCGGGTCTGAGCAGCCGCGACCTGTACGAGACAGAGGTCGCCCCGCTACTGAATGACCACATCGGCCCCGAGTTCGAGGAGTACTGCCGCCGTTGGACCCGGGCCACCCAGTCGGTGACGCAGGTCAGATCGTGGTGGGGACCCGCTGCGAACACCTACCGGCGTGACGGCTCCCGCTCAAGTGAGGAGATCGACATCGTGGGCACCGCGCGGGCGCGCGTGAAGGTGATCGGCGAGGCACGCTGGCGCAACTCCGCGATGGACCTCGGCTACCTGCGCGACCTCGAGACCTACAAGCTCCCCGCGCTTCGCCAGACGGGTCTCAAGATCGACCAGAGGCCCGTCATCCTGCTGTTCAGCCGGGGGGGCTACTCGCCCAGCCTGGTGAACGAGGCAGCCAGCCGGGAGGACCTCGTCCTCGTGGATGTTCCGTCGGCCCTGAACGCATAGCCTACGGTGCAGTAGTCTACGGTACGGTAGGCTAAGCGGACGCGCCTTCCTCGAGTCGGGCCGGGCGGGAGACCCAGTCCTGTACGCGGGCGGCCGTGGTCGCCCCGTCCCTGAGGCCGCAGCGCACGGTTCAGCCAAATGATCGAAATGCTTTCGGCAGGACCTTCATCGCCGCCCGTTCGCGCCGAAAGGTGAAGGATGAACCTTGACCGGATCCGCACCGCCACGGGGTCGAGGCTGCTTGTCACCTATCTCGTCGCGTCGCTGGTGCCGGTCCTGCTCCTGGCTCTGGCGATGACCGCTGCGCTGCGGGTCGAGGCACGCTCACGGGGTCTCGCCGAGGGCCGGTCCGAGGCGGCCCTGCTGGCACAGACCGGTGTCGAGCCGGTCCTCAGCAGCAACCCGCTGCGCGGCGGGATCCCCGCAGCCGAGGCCGCGGCGCTGGGCCGGCTGTCCGCCCGGGCGGCACGGGACGGGCACATCGTGCGGCTCCGGATCCGTGACGTGACCGGCCTGGCGGTCTTCGCCGACGACGGCGACCTGCCGACGGGGTCCGACGAAGAAGTGCAGGACGCCCTCAGCGGTGCGGTCGTGGCGAGCCTCACCCGGCTCAACGCCGACGCTGGCGAACAGTCAGTCAACGCCGCCAAGGTGGTCGAGATCTACCGACCGCTGACCGAGGGCGCCGACCGCCACGTGGTGGGGGTCCTCGAGGTCTACCTGCCGTATGCACCGATCCAGGCGGACGTCAGCGCCGGCATGCGGATGATGACCCTGGTCTCCACCGGTGGCCTGCTGCTGCTCTACCTGGTGCTCGCCGCCATCTCGGCCTCCGTCACCCGTCGGTTGCGCCGGCAGGCAGCGGACAACGCCCAGCTGGCCGCGTTCGACGCCCTGACCGGCCTGCCCAACCGGGCCTCGTTCCGGGACGCCGTCGACGCCGCCCTGGTACGGGACCCCGCCCGCGTCGCGGTGGCCGTACTCGACCTCGAGGGCTTCCGTGAGATCAACGAGACGCTGGGTCATCGGCACGGCGACGAGGTCCTCCGGGTCGTCGCCAGCCGACTCAGCCGTGCAGTGCCCGCGACCGACCAGGTGGCCCGGCTGGCGGGGGACGAGTTCGCCGTCCTGATGACCGGGCTGGACCCGGAGGCCGCCGACGGTGACGCCTCCGGCCGGTTGTCCCTGCTGCAGTCGGCGCTGGTCGCCGAGCTCACCCTGGGCGGGATCCCGCTGGCCGTCGAAGCCAGCTTCGGGCTGGCCATGGCGGCGGCCGACCACACCACCGGCAGGAGCACCGACGAGCCGGCCGACGGGGCCGACCTGGTCCGCCAGGCGGACATCGCGCTGCACCACGCCAAGCTCATCCGGCGCCCGCTGGTCCGCTACACCGCGGAGCTGGACACGTTCGACCCGGCCAAGCTGGGGCTGCTCGCCGAGCTGCGCAGGGGCATCGAGGGCAACCAGCTGGTCCTGCACTACCAGCCGCAGATCACCATCGCGGACGGCGCAGCCCACTCGGTCGAGGCGCTGGTGCGCTGGGCCCGCCCGGACGGATCGTTGCTGCTGCCGGCCGACTTCCTCGACGCCGCCGAGTCGACCGGCCTGATCGAGCCGCTCACCGACTGGGTCCTCGCCGCCGCGCTGGCGCAGATGATCGCCTGGGGCCCTGAGCTCGAGGACGTCAGCGTCGCGGTGAACATCTCCGCCCGCAACCTGGCCCAGCCCGGGTTCGCCGAAGGCGTGCTGCGGGCCCTGGCCACCGCCGGCGTACCGCCGTCGCGACTCGTGCTGGAGATCACCGAGACGGCACTGCTCGCCGATCCCGAGACCGCGCGCACCACGTTGACGGTGCTCGACCGGGCCGGTGTCGCGGTGTCGATCGACGACTTCGGGCACGGCCACACTGCGCTCGCCTACCTCGCGGAGCTGCCCGTACGGGAGCTGAAGATCGACCGCGGCCTCGTTGTCGCCATGGCCGGCAACGACGCGTACACCGCCATCGTCCGCTCGATGATCGAGCTCGGGCACAACCTCGGACTGACGGTGGTGGCCGAGGGGGTCAGCGACGCCGGCACCCTGGACCGGCTCGGCGCCCTCGGCTGCGACGTCGCGCAAGGCTGGCTGATCGGGCACGCGGTTCCCGCCGACGAGCTGGCCGCGTGGCTGGTCGCCAGCCGGCAGCGTGGCTGGCTGATGACGTCGACCGGCGGTGCGTCCGACGGCGAGCACGGCCAGGCGCTAGGCTGACCGCCGTGCCGCCCGTGGACGTCGACCTGCCGCCAGAGGCCAGCAGCGCCTCGCTCGCCCGTGCGGCCGTGCGCTCATTGCTGGTCGGCTCGCCACTCCCGGTGGACCCACAGTCCATCGACCGGGCACTGCTGCTGACCAGCGAAGTCGTGACCAACGCCATCCTGCACGCGCGGACCCCGATGCGGCTCATCGCCGGGGTCGAGGGCGGTCAGGTCGTGGTCCGGGTCTTCGACGGGCTGCAGGTCGCCCCCCGGCGGCGGACCTACCGCCAGGACGCAGGGACCGGCCGCGGCATGCACCTGGTCGAGACGCTCGCCGACGACTGGGGTGTCGACCAGACCTCGGCCGGCAAGTGCGTCTGGTTCGCCGTCGCCGTCACCGCGCCGGTGCGGGCCGAGCAGTGCGGCTGACGGTCAGTCCTTCCGGCGCCGCCAGGACCCGGTGTCGGCGGGGCGTTCACTGTCGCTGACCTCGTCGTGGAACGTGGTGTCGACGCTCTGGTTGGGCCGGTAGACCTTCTCCTCCACGTAGGCCTCGTACGCCCGATGGTCGGCCTGCGTGTCCGGCGCGTCGACCACGCCGCGCGGCCACAGTCCCTCGACCCGGACGACGTTGATCTCCGCGCCGTAGAGGATCACGGTCGCCTCCAGCGCGAACCACCACAGCATGCCCAGGACGGTCGAGACGGTACCGGTCGCGCCCTTCTGCCCGGTGGCGGCGTGCGTGATCAGCGCGCTCGCGGCCAGCTCGAGCACGAAGAAGATCACGCCGGCGGCGACGGCCCCCGGCAGTACGTCGCGGAAGGTCAGCTCACGCTTGGTCAACCACCTGTAGGCGAGCGCGAGCAGCAGGACGTCCAAGGCGATGGCGACCAAGCCGAGCACCAGGCGCAGCACCAGCGGCAACGTGATCTTGAGGCTGCTGCCACCCGTGGCGATGCCGGTGAGGCCAAGGGTGATCACGAAACCGCAGCCGAGAACGCCCAGGGCTTTCAGACCCGAGACGACCTTGTGGAGGAAGGAGGGTCGCTCGGCCATCGGCACCTCCCAGACCGAGTCGAACGCCGTCTGTGTCGCCTTGACGACGGCGAGCCCGCTCCACAGGGCGCTTGCGACGCCGAAGACGAGCGCCGTATAGCTGCCCGAGAGGCCCTGCACGTCGCCGACGAGCGGCAGCTGCTTGATCACGTCGTGGAACGTGCCACTGCCGATGCCGACGAACCCGATGACGGTCACCGCGACCAGCAGCAGCGGGAAGATGGAGAAGAAGGCCCAGTAGGCGATCAGCGCGGCCAGGTTGCCGGCCTGGTCCTCGCCGAACTTGCGCCAGACGGCCACCGGGAACCCCAGCGTCGGGTGCCGTTGTTGGAACTCGTCCAGCCGGTTCGCTGCCCGCTTGGCCTTGTTCTTCTCATCGTCGATGCTGTGCGCGCTCATGGCGCCGGTTGTGCCCACCCCTCGCGAGGGGCGAACATCTGCACCCCGGATGGTGTGAGCACACCGTCGACCGGGCGGTCGTGCGCCTCGACCGGCACGTCGTCGAGCACCTCGTCGTCGAAGACAACGGCGACCAGCAGGACAGTGCGGGGCAGCCCGGCCAGCAGCCGGTCGTAGTAGCCCCCTCCGCGGCCCAGCCGATGACCGGCCGCGTCGACGGCGAGCGCCGGCACCAGGACCAGGCCGGCTTCGCGTACGGCGTCGGGACCGAGCCGGGGACCGGCCGGCTCGCGCAGTCCCAGCGGTCCGGCCACCAGGTCGCCGCCGCCCGCCGCCCAGTCCAGGACGCCACCCGGCAGCACGACGGGGAGCAGGACCCGGGCGCCGCGGCGGCTCAGCGCGTCCAGCACCGGCAGCGTCGGCGGCTCGGTGCCGACGCCGACGTGGCCGGCGACCGTGCCTGGTACCGGGAGCGCTGCCGCGTGGCCGGCCAGGGCTGCCCCGGCCCGAAGGCGCTGATCGTCGCCGCGCTGGGTACGAGCGGCGACAAGCGCCGCCCGCAGCACCGCCTTGCGCCCGCGGACTGCCTGGTCGGACTCTGTCACCGGTGTGGCCGAGTGACGCGGGGTGCTCACAGGAACAGGCTAACCGCGGGACCGCTCATGGTTTCGTCCTGTTTCGATGCCGGCGCGGCGGTTTGGGCTCCGGTTTGTGCAAGCATCGGGGCACGACTCGGGGTACGGAGGTGAGCGGTGAGCCTGCGGTTGCGGCTGTCGCTCGCCTTCGTCTTCGTCGTCCTGGCCCCGCTGCTGCTCGCCGGGCTGCTCATCGCCCGGGGCGTTCCGGGCTTCGGCAGCGACGCGGCACGGCACCGGGTGGCCGCAGCGGCGACCGCCATCTCGGCCGACCTCGCCGCAAGGTGCACCCTGACCGGCACGGTCGCCGGCAAGGTCGCGTACGAGGCATCGGTGGCGTCGTCCCGGGCGGCCGTCGAGGACGCGGTCGGCAGCGGGGTCTCCTACGCTGCCGTCGTCTCCACCGCCGGTGCCGTCCTCGTCCAGGTGGGCCAGCTGCCGCCGGCCGCCCAGTCCGTCGTCGACGGCCGGTCCCCGCTGGCGCTCGGTTCGTGCCAGACCGGCCAGTCCACCCCGTACGCCGTGGTCAGCCAGGCGCCGCTGCCAGGCGGGGCAGCGGTCGCTGTGGTCGCCATGACCATCGACGACGCCAGTCTCAAGACCTGGCAGGGCATCTCGGACGGTGACGTCACGCTGGTCGACGGTGATCACGTGGTGGCCACGACTGCCTCGCCGGCTGCTGCCGCGCGGTTCGCCGCCAAGGCCGCGGGCGCGGCAGCCGGGATGAAGGTGATCGAGGTGGACGGCCAGTTGCTGAGTGCGGTCACCGCGGGCGCCGGCCGCCCGTTGACCGTCGTGGTGACCGCGGGGCCCGGCGTCGGCATCAGCTCGCTGACGTCCAACCTGGCCGCCGTGCTGGCCGCAGCGGTCGTTCTCGCGGTCGGCTTCGGCTGGCAGCTCGCCCGCGTCACGACCCGGCCGTTGACCGAGCTCGCGCTGGCGGCGCGCCGGATCGCCGACGGCGACCTCGACACGCCCGTACCCGACCTCGGTGGCGGTGACGAGATCAGCCAGCTGGCCGGTGCCTTCGACGAGATGACCGGCGAGCTGCGCCGCTCGATCGGCGCGCTCCAGGACAGCCGGGACGAGCTGCGCCGCAACCTGGCCCGGCTCGGTGACACGCTGTCCGGCACCCACGACCTCAACCGCATCCTGCACGTCATCCTCGAGACGGCGATGGTCAGCGTGCGCGCCGAGGCCGGCGCGATCTACCTGCCGCACTCCGGTGGCGGCCCACGCAGCGACCTGTTCCAGCGGGTCGGCGTCGGCGTGTCCGATCGCGGCGCCCCCCACGGCTCGCGGCTCAAGCTCGGCGACGGGGTGCTCGGCCTGGTCGCCGCCAACGGTGAGGCGGTCAGGGGCCGCATCGGCGACGGTCCGGGCGAGCTGCGGACCTCGGGCGAGGAGCCCACCGGGCGCGCGATGATCGCCGTACCGCTGCGGGCTTCCGGCCGGGTCACCGGGGTGCTCGGCCTCTACGACAAGGACTCACCCGGCGGCCTCGGCAGCTTTGACCGGGGCGACCTCGAGACCATCCGCACCTTCGCCAGCCAGGCCACGGTCGCGATCGACAACGTGCTGCTGCACCAGGAAGCCCAGCGGCTCTCGATCACCGACGGGCTGACCGGGTTGTGGAACTACCGCTACTTCACGATGACGTTCGCCAAGGAGATCGAGCGGTCGTCCCGGTTCGGCCGGCCGCTCGCCCTGCTGCTGCTGGACCTCGACAAGTTCAAGGACGTCAACGACAGCTTCGGCCATCAGCGCGGCGACTCCGTCCTGATCGAGCTGGCCACCCGGGTCAAGGCGGAGATCCGCGAGGTCGACACCCTGGCCCGGTACGGCGGTGAGGAGTTCGTCCTGGTCCTGCCGGAGACCGACGCCGCCGGTGCGGCCGGCGCAGCCCAGCGGATCTGCGAGGTCGTCCGGCACCGGCCGTTCAACCACGAGGGTGAGGAACCGCTGGCCATCACCGTCTCCGTCGGGGTCTCCGTGTTCCCCGCCCACGGCAACTCTGCCGCGACGCTGATGCGCAAGGCCGACACCGCCCTCTACGCTGCCAAGGATGCCGGCCGGGACGCCTGGCGGATGGCCAGCGACCTCGAGGTCGCGCAGCACGACTGACCCGGCGGTCAGGCCGCGGCGAGGTCGAACTCCTCCCAGCCGCCGATGGCCGTACGGTTCGCGATCAGCGCCGACGCCCCTGCGTTCTCCGCCGTGACGTAGTTGCCGTTGGCGGCCGCCTTGAGGCTGATGCTGCCGTCCGCGTTGTGCACCAGGGCGAACGTCTCCCAGCCCCCGACCGTCGTACGGTTCGCGATCAGCGCCGACGCCCCCGCGTTGTCGGCACAGACGTAGAGGTTGTTCGCGTGGGCGCGCAGCGCGATGTTGCCGCTGCCCAGGTCGATCTCGTCGAACTGCTGCGCCGTGCCGACCGTGGTGGCGCTGGCGATCAGGGCGGAGCTGCCGGCGGTGACGAACTTGGCGTTGGCATGCGCCTTGAGGCTGATCACCGGGGCGGTGGTGGTGCCGCCGGGCAGCGTCCACTGCTGGTTGGTGCCGCCGCCGCAGGTCCAGATCTGCAGGTGCGTGCCGTCCGCGGTACTCGGCCCGGTGACGTCGAGGCACTTGCCGGAGGCCGGGTTGACCAGGGTCGCACCGGAGTGGGTCCACTGCTGGGCGCCGGTGCCGTTGCAGTCGTAGAGGTCGACCGCCGTGCCGTCGGCGGTTCCGGCCGCGGCCACGTCCATGCACTTGCCCAGCGACCGGAGCGTCCCGTCACTGGCGACCTGCCACTGCTGGGCGGCCGTGCCGTTGCAGGTGTAGAGGTCGATCACCGTGCCGTTGGCGCTGTTGGCTGCCGCGACGTCAGCGCACTTGCCGGCCAGGCCGGTGATGGCTCCGGTCGGCCCGGTGACCCCGCCGCCGCCCCCGCCGGTGCTGCCGCCGGTGATGGCGTTGAAGATCCGGGAGTACGCGTACCCGGTGGCCTTGTCGTAGTAGTCGACCTCCCAGAACGACAGCTCCTGGACACCGTTGGCGGCCGCGAACTTCTCCAGCGTCGACGCGTCGGTCTGGCTGAAGTACTCGTTGTCGTCGTTCTGGCCGGCGATCGGGGTGAGCCCGATCAGGTTCCACAGCGCGGCCGAGGACAGGCCGGTGTAGATGCTGCCCAGCTGGCTGTGAACCGCGTTGGCCGCGGACTCGGCGTCGTTGAGCGCGTTCTGGCCGTTGCCGAAGTCCATCGTCATGAGGTTGACCAGGTTGACCTTGACTCCCTTGGCCTTGGCGTCATTGAGCAGGTTGATCGAGTTGCCCAGCAGACCGTTCGGGGCTACCGGCAGGGTGAAGTCGACCTGCACCGCGGGGTTCTGCGCCTGCAGCGCGGCGAGCGCCTGGTCGCGCCGGCTGATCGAGGCGGTGTCGTCGAGTGGTCCGCCCTCGATGTCGAAGTCGAGCCGGGGGCCGTACGCGTTGACCACGGAGGCGTAGGCCGCGGTGAGCGACGAGACACTCGTGCAGGTCTGGGCGAGCTCGCCCCCCGCGGCACCGCCGAAGGACACGATCACGTTGCCGCCCGAGCTCTTGAACGTGTTGACCTGCGACGTGAACGTTCCCAGTGCGTAGTTGCCGGCCTCCCACATCGGCGTGCAGCCGCTCTGCGGGATCAGGAAGGCGAGGGTGTAGAACGCAACACCGGACGAGGCCTTGTCCGCCGCCATGTCCCCGACCGTGCTGGAGGACAGCTGGAGGTACGGGGCCGCGTAGTGCGCCGGGAACGGCGCGGTGGCGGCCTGCGCTGGGGACGCGACGACCGCAGTGAGCGGCAGCAGCATGGCGGTGGCGAGGGTGAGACGGCGGGTGAGCGACACGACGAGCTCCGATGTCAGGGCGGTGGGCCACGAGGAACAAACACCCACGAACCGGACATGGTCAAGGGTCTAGTCCAATTCCGGAACTTTCCCGCTGTCCGCCAGGCAGTCGGGACCACGGCAGGGGCGGCCGTACGGGCCCCCGCTAGGGTGAGCGCATGAGCCACGACTCCTCAGCTGCCCCGGCCCGCCGGATCACCAAGGCTGTCATCCCGGTCGCCGGTCTCGGCACCCGGTTCCTGCCGGCGACCAAGGCCATCCCCAAGGAGATGCTGCCGGTCGTCGACAAGCCGGCGATCCAGTACGTGGTCGAGGAGGCTGTCCGCTCCGGGCTCGAGGATGTGCTCATGATCACCGGGCGGAGCAAGCGGCCGCTGGAGGACCACTTCGACCGGGCGTACGAGCTCGAGCACACCCTGGAGGAGAAGGGCGACTCCCGCAAGCTGGCGCTGACCCAGGAGTCGACCGACATCGCCACCGTGCACTACGTCCGCCAGGGCGACCCGCTCGGCCTCGGCCACGCCGTCCTGTGCGCGGCCCAGCACGTCGGCCACGAAGCGTTCGCCGTCATGCTGGGCGACGACCTGATCGACGAGCGCGACGACCTGCTCAGCGTGATGATCGCGGTCCAGGAGCGGCACGGCGGCAGTGTCGTGGCGCTGATCGAGGTGCCCCCGGAGCAGATCTCGCTGTACGGCTGCGCGGCGGTGGAGGTGGTCGCCGGCGAGGCCGACGACGTCGTCCGCGTCACGGACCTGGTCGAGAAGCCCGACACCGCCGACGCCCCCAGCAACTACGCCATCATCGGCCGCTACGTGCTGGCGCCCGAGGTGTTCGACGTGCTGCGCGCCACCGAGCCGGGGCGAGGCGGGGAGATCCAGCTCACGGATGCCTTGCGCACGCTGGCCTCCCGGGACGCGAGCGGCGGTGGCGGCGTGCACGGCGTGCTGTTCCGGGGTCGCCGCTACGACACCGGCGACCGCCTGGACTACCTGCGCACCGTGGTCCGGCTGGCCTTCGACCGTGAGGACCTCGGACCCGAGTTCTCCCGCTGGCTCTACGACTTCATCGACGAGAAGCGGGCGAGCGGCCCAGCTCGTGGTTCAGGGTCGCTGACCTCGTGACTGCCGGATTCGCTGCCTCGGCGGCGACCCCGATCTCCGTCGACGGCCACCTCGACGCGATCCTCGACGTCGTCCAGCCGCTGCCGGAGCTCGACCTGACACTGCTCGACGCGCACGGCTGCGTCCTCGCCGAGGACATCGTCGCCAGTGCTCCGCTGCCCGGCTTCGACAACTCCGCGATGGACGGATATGCCGTACGGGCAAGCGATCTCACCTCCGCCAGCGAGCAGACGCCGGTGGTGCTGCCGGTCGTCGGTGACGTCGCGGCCGGGTCGCGCGGCACCTACACCGTCCAGCCGGGGCTCTGCGTCCGCATCATGACCGGTGCCCCGCTGCCGGCTGGTGCCGACGCGGTGGTCCCCGTCGAGTGGACCGACGCCGGCCTCGCCCAGGTCTCGGTCCGGCGCGGACCGGCTGTCGGCAACGCGGTGCGACGGGCCGGCGAGGACGTCGCGGCCGGGGCGACCGTGCTCTCGCGGGGCACCTATCTGCAGGCCGCCCAGCTGGGGTTGATCGCCGCCGTCGGCAGGGGGAGGGTGCGGGCGCGGCCCAAGCCCCGCGTCGTCGTCATCTCCACCGGCTCCGAGCTGGTCGACGTCGGGGATCCGCTGCTGCCAGGGCAGATCTACGACTCCAACGGCTACACCCTTGCCGCAGCGGCGCGTGAGGCCGGTGCCATCGCCTACCGGGTCGGCCCGGTCGGCGATGACCCGCGGGCATTCATCGACACCATCGAGGACCAGCTGATCCGGGCCGATCTGGTGGTCACCACCGGCGGGGTCAGCGTGGGTGCCCATGACGTGGTCCGCGAGGTCATCGGCCGGCTCGGGGACGTAAGGTTCAGCAAGGTCGCGATGCAGCCGGGCCAGCCGCAGGCATTCGGCACGATCGGCGAGGACAAGGTCCCGTTCTTCGGTCTGCCAGGCAATCCGGTCAGTGCCCTGGTGTCGTTCGAGGTCTTCGTACGGCCCGCTATCCGGCGGATGCTCGGCTCAGAGCCGATCCACCGGCCGCGCGTACGGGCCCGGTTGTCCGAGGCGCTGACCTCTCCGGCCGGGCGCCGGCAGTTCGTCCGCGTGCGGCTGGCCGTGGTGGACGGCGAGTACGTCGCGGCTCCGGTCGGCGGGGCCGGCTCCCACCTGGTCGCGGCGATGGCCCACGCCAACGCCCTCGCGGTCGTACCCGAGGAGATCACCGAGCTGCCGGCCGGCACCCCGATCCCGGTGATGGTGCTCGAGCGGCGGCACGGATGACCGAGCGCGGGCTGACCCATGTCGACGCCACGGGTGCCGCCCGGATGGTGGACGTGAGCGGCAAGGACGTGTCCCGCCGTACCGCGGTCGCCAGCGGCCGGGTGCTGGTGAGCGCAGAGGTCGTCGCGCTGCTGCGTGGCGACGGCGTGCCCAAGGGGGACGCCCTCGGGGTCGCCCGCATCGCCGGCATCATGGCGGCCAAGCGCACGCCCGACCTGATCCCGCTGTGCCACCCGATCGCGCTGTCGGGGGTGGAGGTGAGCCTGGCTGTCCACGACGATGCGGTCGCGATCGAGGCAACCGTGCGCACGACCGACCGTACCGGCGTCGAGATGGAGGCGCTCACCGCTGTCAGCGTCGCGGCCCTCGCGCTCATCGACATGGTCAAGGCGGTCGATCCGGCCGCGGTGGTCACCGATGTCCGGGTCGAGCACAAGACCGGCGGTGTGCACGGCGACTGGCAGCGTCCCGGATGACCGAGCTCGCGCCCGGCTCACGCGCCGTCGTGATCACGGTCTCCGACCGGTCCTCAGCGGGCCAGCGGCCTGACCTGTCGGGGCCGCTGGCCGCCGAGCTGCTGACAGGGCTCGGCTTCGACGTCGACGAGGTGGTGGTCGTGCCCGACGAGGCTGCCGAGATCGAGGTCGCCCTGGCCGATGCGATCCGGGCCGGCGTCGACCTGGTGGTGACCACCGGTGGTACGGGCATCGCGCCGCGTGACGTGACTCCGGAGGCGACGGCGCGGGTGCTCCAGCGCGCCGTGCCCGGCATCGCCGAGGCCATCCGCGCCCGGTCCCGCGAGGCCGTACCGGCCAGTGCGCTCTCCCGCGGCATCGCCGGGGTGTCCGGGCGCACGCTGCTGGTCAACCTGCCCGGCTCGCCCGGTGGCGTCCGTGACGGCGTGGCGGTGCTCTCGACCGTCGTCGCCCACGCGCTCGCCCAGCTGCGTGGTGCCGGCGACCACCCGTTCCCAGGGTGAGCGCCGGCTGGCCGGTGAAGCTGAGGGACGGCAACCTGGTCCTGCGGCCGTTGCGGCTGCGTGACGCCCGGCGCTGGATCATCGCGAGGCGTACCTCTGCCGAGTGGCTCTCGCCGTGGGAGGTGACGCCGCCGGGACAGCGGACGACGCCACCGGCGAGCCTGTCGGTCTTCGCCGTGACGCTGAGCCGGTTGCGGGCAGACGCCGAGGCCGGCAACACCCTGCCGTTCGCGGTCGTCCTGGACGGTTCGCTGGTCGGCCAGGTGACTCTCGGCAACCTCGGCCGCGAGCCCCGGGAGCCGGCCTATGTCGGCTACTGGGTCGACCGGGCGTACGCCGGTCGTGGCATCATCCCGCGTGCCCTCGCCCTGGTGCTGGAGCACGCTTTCGCGACCCTCGACCTGCCGCGTGTGGAAGCCAATATCCAACCCGACAACGACGCCAGCCGCCGGGTCGTCGAAAAGCTCGGTTTCCGGCTGGACACCCTGCGGCCAGGGCATTTGCACGTCGCCGGCGCCTGGCGGGACCACCTCAGATATGAGCTGTCCCGCGAGAATGCGGCCGACGGTCTGCTTTCGCGGACCCGTCCGGTCCGATAGCCGTTCTCTGGCATCTTGCTGAGAACTTGCGAGGATCGGCGACACACCGGGGCAGGTCCAACGCCTTCGTCACATCCGTCGCTACCGTCACATGCGCACGACGTCGGGGAACTCCGCGACCGAAAACGCCGAGGGAGGCCACGAACCATGAACCTGAGCGGGGTCATCGTCGTGGTCATCGTCGCCCTCTGGGGCAGCCTGCTCATCCCGGCGCTGGTCCGCAAGCACGACAACATCACCGAGGTCCGGTCGGTCGACAGGTTTTCCTACGCGCTGCGGATCCTGTCCCGTCGCACGCCCTACCTCCCAGGCCGCCGCGATGTCCTGGTGCCACGCAAGTCCGCCCAGGAGCGCCGTCCGGTGGTCAGCCCGGCGCCGGGGTTCGTCGCCGACCTGCCCGGTGTACGGCAGCCGGCCAGCGCCCGGGTCGCCGCCCGTCGCGGCGCCGTCGCCGCCAAGCGGCGCCGGACGATGGCCGCCCTGCTGCTCGCCCTGGGGCTCTGCCTGGGGCTGGCCGTGCGCTCCGGCGGCCGCTGGTGGCTGACCTTCGGCATCAGCGCCGTCCTGCTGATCATGTACGTGACCAACCTGCGCAACGAGGCCCAGCAGCGTGCGCTGCTCGAGCGGCGCAGGGCACAGGCCCGCCGCCGGGCCCGCCGGCAGAGTGCTCCGGTCCGCCAGGCTGCCGCCGTACGCCGTCCTGAGCCGGTCGTCGCGGAGACGCCGGTGGCCGCCGCCTCCGTCCTGCCGGACGACAGCTGGGCACCGGTGCCGGTGACCCTCCCGACCTACGTCACCAAGCCGGTGGTCTCTCAGCCGACCGTCGCTCCGCCTACCGGTGGCTGGTACGACGGCGTGGCCGCCGAGCAGCGGGCCGGCCGCTACGTCTCCGGCGGTGATGTCTACGACCAGATGAGCGACGACGAGGTCTCCGGCGGGGACTACCTCGGCCTGAGTCGCGACGACGACGCGCTCTACGGCGTCGACGGGCTCGACGCGATCATCGAACGCCGGCGGGCGGTCAACGACTAAGCCGACGTGATAACGTCGGCAGCCGTTCCGGGGCACTAGCTCAGTTGGTAGAGCGCTGCGTTCGCATCGCAGAGGTCAGGAGTTCGAATCTCCTGTGCTCCACAGCAGCAGGAAGGCACAAGCCGTGACCGTCGGGGAGCCCGAGCACAGTTCTGTGCCCGAGAACCCGGTGCCCGAGGGCGGTGGGGCAGAGGCCGGCAAGGCTCCGGCCACCGTTGCGCAGGCGCACAAGCCACGGCTGAGCTTCTGGCAGGAGCTGCCGATCCTGGTGGCTGTCGCGGTCGGCCTGGCGGTGCTGATCAAGTCGTTCCTGTTCCAGGCCTTCTTCATCCCGTCCGGTTCGATGGAGCAGACGCTGCACGGATGCCAGGGATGCCAGGGTGACCGGGTGATGGTCAACAAGGTCGTCTACCACCTGCGTGGCATCCACCGCGGCGACATCGTGGTGTTCAACGGCAAGGACAACTACCCCAACGAGGCCCCGGTCGACACGGTGCCCGGCAACGTCGTCAGCCGGGTCTTCCACGACGTGGCGGACTTCGTCGGGCTGACCCCCAAGGGCACCGACTACATCAAGCGGGTCATCGCGCTGCCCGGCGAGACGGTCCAGTGCTGCGACGCCCAGGGACGGGTCGAGGTCAACGGGGTCGGGCTGAACGAGCCGTACATCTACGTCGACCCCGGCATGACCGACACCAACAAGGCTTTCGGGCCGGTCACCGTACCCCCGGGTGACCTGTGGGTCATGGGTGACCACCGGAACATGTCCCAGGACTCGCGCTTCGTCAAGGCGGTGCCCGAGAAGGACGTCATCGGCCGCGCGTTCGTCGTCATCTGGCCGCCATCGCGCTGGAAGTTCCTGTCCCCGCGGTCCTACGGCGGCATCCCGTCGAAGGCCGCCGGCGCCAGCCCGATGCTTCTGAGCGGTGCCCTCGTGCTTGCCGGTGCGGGACTCCGCCGCCGCAGACGGCGGGAGAGCGCTCGGCGCTCGGGCTAGCCCTGCGGCGGGGACACGATGCCGTACTGACGGATCTTGCGGTAGATCGTCGCGCGCGACATGCCCAGGGTCTGTGCTGCCGCCGTCGGGTTCTGCCCGTTGTCGTCGAGGGCGAGCACGATCGCGTCCCGCTCCAGGGCTTCGATGGGCGACAGCACGCGGCGGGACGCGGAACGGCACTCGGGAGGCAGGTCGGCCAGCTCGATGGTGCCGGCGTGGTGGCGCTTGACGACGTGGCCGAGCACCTTGCGGAGCTGGCTCACGTTGCCGGGCCAGTTCAGCCGGCTGAGCTGAGCAAGTGCCTGCGGCGACGCGACGAGCCGGTCGTCGCCGAGGAGCTCGAGGATCAGGTGGCGGACGAGGTCGGGGATGTCATCGATGTGGTGGCGCAGCGGCAGCACCTCGACGGTCCGGGAGAACAGCCCTCGGAGCTGCGTCTCCGGCGCGTCGGAGCCCCGCGTCATGGCCACCCAGGGCCGGCCCGACGGCTCGGTCTCGTTCACGCCGACGGTCAGCAGGTCCGCCACCGCAGCCACCTGCTCGGAGCTCAGCCGATCGGCATGTGCCAGCACGATCACCGCGTCCGGCTCGGCGAGCTCTTCGGCCAGGGCGGCGAGCCAGCCGTCGTCCCCGTCGAACGTGGGCGGCTCGATCACCCTCAGGTGCTTCGCCGGCTTGTGCATGCGGTGCACGGCACGCAGGAGCGAGAGCTTGCCCACACCCGGTTCGCCCTCGAGCGCGACCCACTCCCGGGACTCGTAGCAGGCGTTGACCTGCTGGACGCACCTGGTCCAGGCCGGCCCGCTTCCGACCAGCCCGGGCAGGTGGGGTGCGGTGCGCCTGACGGGGAGCAGCGTGCCGCCTCCGACGTGCGCCGTGGCCTGCTGTCCCAGCCGGATGCGGAACACGCCGCCGGCCGGCCCGGACTCACTGGAGGCGGGGCTGTAGCGCAGGTGTGCCGTCCGCCCGCTGGGCAGCTCGACCGTGCGCACGGCCTGGCGGTGCTCGCCGCGCATGGTGTCGACCGCATAGCTGATCAGAGCCGCCTGATCCGGGGTGTCCATCACCTCCCGGAGGTGCTCGTTCATCATCACCACGTCGTTGTTGAGCGCGAGAACCGGCCCGGCTGACTGCTGGCAGGCCTTCAGGTACTCCTGGAACAGCGCGAACTCGCGCAAGCCGGTCTGCCCGAGCAGCTCGTCCTCTATCTGCTTGGCCGTCGCCGACGCCAGCGCCATCAGCATGCCGCCAGGGGAGTTGCTCCAGGACGTGAGGTCAAGGATCCCGATCACCGTCCGACGGGTGGGATGCCGGATCGGCGCCCCGGCGCAGGCGAACTCGCCCAGCTCGTCCGTGTAGTGCTCACGCCCGTCCACCAGGGCGGAACGGCCGCTCGACAGGGTCGTGCCGATGCCGTTCGTCCCGACGAACTCTTCCGCATAGCTGAAGCCTGGCGCGAGGCAGACCGCGTCCAGCCGGTTGGCGATCGCGCTGCTCGACGTTCGCCGGTCGATCACGAAGCCGGTGTGATCGGTGAGAACGACGCTGACCGGCTCACCCTCGAGCTGGTAGCGCAAGTTGTCGAGGATGGGCGCTGCGGCGCGGGACAGCGGGCTCTCCAGGTCCGGGTCGTGCAGGTAGGGGACCAGCAGCCGGTCGATGTCGACCTTGCTCTCACGAGAGCGCTTCCAGGATGCGAAGATCATCCGCCGGACGTGTGGGTCGGTCTCCGCGTCCTCCGTGAGGAAGCGGTCCCGGGCCTGAGCGGCGGCCCGCTCGTCGTACGCATCAGGTCGGTTGGTCTCCGGCATCGGTGCACCTCCGCCCGGTCGCCAGGGCTCCCCGGCCCGTGTTGCCGGAGTGCTAAGACTACGTGTCGGCGATGTGACCCTAGTCTCAGAATGAGACGGTTGAAAGCCCTCGCGACAGGTGTGATGGCCCCCTCGCCGGACCTCCCGCAGCACCTGCGGGCCCGGCGACGATGGGCAGGTCACGTCGGCTGTACGGATGCACCGACGGCTCTGCCTCCCGGAACCAGCCCGAGGAGGAACACGCGATGAGTCGACAGAGTCTGAGCAAGGCTCACGAGAAGATCGCGGAACTGTCGTGGGAGCCCACCTTCGCCACGCCAGCCACGCGATTCGGCACCGACTACAAGTTCGACAAGTCCCCCAAGAAGGACCCGCTGAAGCAGATCCTTCGCTCCTACTTCCCGATGGAGGAGGAGAAGGACAACCGGGTCTTCGGCGCCATGGACGGTGCGATTCGCGGAAACATGTTCAGGCAGGTGCAGGAGCGCTGGATGGAGTGGCAGAAGCTGTTCCTTTCCATCATCCCGTTCCCAGAGATCTCGGCGGCGCGCGCGATGCCCCTTGCGATCGACGCGGTGCCGAACCCGCAGATCCACAACGGTCTCGCGGTGCAGATGATCGACGAGGTACGCCACTCGACGATCCAGATGAATCTCAAGCGCCTGTACATGAACCACTACATCGACCCGGCCGGCTTCGACATCACCGAGAAGGCGTTCGCCAACAGCTACTGCGGCACCATCGGCCGCCAGTTCGGTGAGGGCTTCATCACTGGTGATGCGATCACCGCCGCGAACGTCTACCTGACCCTCGTGGCAGAGACCGCCTTCACGAACACGCTCTTCGTGGCGATGCCCTCCGAAGCCGCAGCCAACGGCGACTACCTGTTACCGACGGTGTTCCACTCGGTACAGTCCGACGAGTCACGCCACATCAGCAACGGGTACTCGATCCTGCTGATGGCGCTGGCCGATGAGGACAACCGCCAGCTGCTCGAGCGTGACCTTCGGTACGCGTGGTGGAACAACCACTGCGTGGTCGACGCCGCGATCGGCACGTTCATCGAGTACGGGACCAAGGACCGCCGCCCCGACCGCGACTCCTACGCCGAGATGTGGCGTCGCTGGATCTACGACGACTACTACCGCAGCTACCTGATCCCGCTCGAGAAGTACGGCCTGGTCATTCCGCACGACCTGGTCGAGCTGGCCTGGGACCGGATCTACAACCAGCACTACGTGCACCGGGTCGCACAGTTCTTCGCGACCGGGTGGCCGGTGAACTACTGGCGCATCGACGCCATGACCGACACGGACTTCGAGTGGTTCGAGCACAAGTACCCCGGCTGGTACGACCAGTTCGGCAAGTGGTGGGAGGCGTACAACCGGCTCGCCTACCCGGGGAAGAACAAGCCCATCGCGTTCGAGAACGTGGGCTACGAGTACCCGCACCGTTGCTGGACGTGCATGGTGCCCTGCCTCATCCGCGAGGACCTGGTCGTGGAGAAGGTCGACAACCAGTGGCGGACCTACTGCTCGGAGACCTGCTACTGGACGGACGCCGTGGCGTTCCGGCCGCAGTACCAGGGGAGGGACACCCCCAACATGGGCCGGCTCACGGGCAAGCGCGAGTGGGAGACCCTCTACCACGGCCAGGACCTCGCCGACATCGTCGTCGACCTGGGCTACGTGCGGGACGACGGGAAGACCCTCGTCGGCCAGCCGCACCTCGACCTCAGCGACCCCAAGAAGCTGTGGACGCTCGACGACGTGAGGGGCATCGAGTTCGGCAGCCCGAACGTCACTCTCAACGAGA
>JAWWOM010000040.1:0-4681 GCA_033851655.1 Frankiales bacterium | reverse complement strand
CGGGCCTCTATCCCATCGACGGCTCCGACTACCCGGTGCTGCGCGAGGCCCTGGACAAGCTCCAGCTCAACGACGCGTCGCTGGTCTACGAGCCCGAGACCTCGGTGGCCCTGGGCTTCGGGTTCCGCTGCGGCTTCCTCGGCCTGCTCCACCTCGAGATCGTCCGCGAGCGGCTCGAGCGCGAGGCCGGCCTCGACCTGATCTCGACGGCGCCCAACGTGGTCTACCGGGTGGTCAACGACGACGGGACCGAGGCGATCGTCACCAACCCCAGCGAGTTCCCGTCCGGCGGCAAGATCGCGGACGTGTACGAGCCGATCGTGCGCTCGACGATCCTGACCCCGAGCGAGTACATCGGCGCGATCATGGACCTCTGCCAGGGCCGCCGGGGCACCCTCAACGGCATGGACTACCTGTCCGAGGACCGGGTCGAGCTGCGCTACACGCTGCCGATGGCCGAGATCGTGTTCGACTTCTTCGACAACCTCAAGTCCCGTACGCGCGGTTACGCGTCGCTGGACTACGAGCCGATCGGCGAGCAGGTGGCCGAGCTGGTCAAGGTCGACATCCTGCTGCAGGGTGAGCCGGTCGACGCGTTCAGCGCGATCGTGCACAAGGACAAGGCCTACGCCTACGGCGTCGAGATGACCAAGAAGCTGCGCGAGCTGATCCCGCGCCAGCAGTTCGAGGTGCCGATCCAGGCCGCGATCGGCAGCCGGATCATCGCCCGCGAGTCGATCCGGGCCATCCGCAAGGACGTGCTCGCCAAGTGCTACGGCGGCGACATCACCCGTAAGCGCAAGCTGCTCGAGAAGCAGAAGGAAGGCAAGAAGCGGATGAAGATGGTCGGCCGGGTCGAGGTCCCGCAGGAGGCCTTCATCGCCGCCCTGTCCACCTCCGACGACAGCAAGAGCTGACCCTCGGCCGGCGCCGGGCGCGGGTCGACGCCGTACGCTGGTCGGGTGACCGAGCCAGACGCGACCGTGCCCCAGCAGCCCAGCGCCGTCCTCCAGCTGACGATCGGGCTGCTGCTGTTCCTGGCCGGGTCCTTCGCCGCCCTGCTGGCCGCCGGCACGCTCGGCGTGCCCGGTGTCTTCATCGCCGCGGCGATCGAGGCGGCCGCCATCAGCTGGCTCTACCGCTGGTGCCGGGCCTAGCCGGTGCCGTCCGCCCTGCCTGAGGGCGAGGCCGCTCCGCTCGACGGCAGCCTGCCGGCCGAGGCGCTCGAGGGACGCGCAGCCCGGCCGTTCGGCGTCTACGTTCACGTGCCGTTCTGCGCCACCCGCTGCGGCTACTGCGACTTCAACACCTACACGGCGACCGAGCTCGGCGGCGGTGCGGACCAGGCGGCCTACGCCGACACACTCAGCCACGAGATCGCCTTGGCAGCAAGAGTTCTCGGCGAGGGACCGCCAGCTCAGACGGTCTTCTTCGGTGGCGGCACGCCGACCCTGCTGCCGGCCGCCGACCTGGTGAAGGCCCTCACCGCGGTACGGGACACGCTCGGGCTCGCAGCCGGCGCCGAGATCACCACGGAGGCCAACCCGGAGTCGGTGGACGAGGCCTACCTCGCCGAGCTCAGGGACGGCGGTTTCACCCGGGTCAGCTTCGGGATGCAGAGTGCCCGGCCGCACGTACTCGCCCAGCTCGAGCGCAGGCACACCCCGGGCCGGTCCGCCGCGGTGGTCGCCGAGGCGCGCAGGGCCGGGTTCGAGCACGTGAACCTCGACCTGATCTACGGCACCCCGGGGGAGTCCGACGACGACTGGCGAGCGTCGCTGGAGGCGGCGATCGGGGCCGGCCCGGACCATGTCAGCGCGTACGCCCTGATCGTCGAGGACGGCACCCGCCTGGCCGGCCAGGTGCGCCGCGGCGAGCTGCCGATGCCGGACGACGACGTTCTGGCCGACCGCTACCTCATCGCCGACGACCTGCTCAGCCGCGCCGGCCTGCACTGGTACGAGGTCTCCAACTGGGCGAGCGACCGGTCGGCGCGATGCCTACATAACGAGCTCTACTGGCGCAGTGCCGACTGGTGGGGCTTCGGTCCCGGGGCGCACAGCCATGTCGGCGGCGTCCGATGGTGGAACGTCAAGCATCCGAGCGCGTACGCGGCCCGGCTCAACGGCGGTCAGAGTCCCGCCGCGGCACGGGAGCTGTTGCGCGACGAGGACCGGCGGGTCGAGCGGGTGCTGCTGGAGACCCGGCTCCGCGACGGCCTGCCCCTGACCGAGCTGACCGACGGGGGGCCAAAGGCCGCGGCCGGCTTCGTCGACGAGGGACTGGCGACCCTCGAGGGTGACCGGCTGGTGCTCACCATTCGTGGCCGGCTGCTGGCGGACGCCGTCGTCAGGGGACTGCTGGGCTGACCAGCTGCCGTCTAAGATGCGCCGCGCTGTTCGGCGATTCGATTGCGAGCCGGATCGACTCGACCTAGTGTTTCAACTTGGTGAACAGAACGTGACGGTCAAGCAGCACCGGCAGCTCGAGCAAGTTGTCATCCGGATCGCAGGCGATTCCGGTGACGGCATGCAGCTGACCGGTGACCGGTTCACGGCTGAGACGGCCAGCTTCGGCAACGACCTATCGACGCTGCCCAACTTCCCGGCTGAGATCCGCGCCCCGGCTGGCACTCTGCCCGGCGTCTCGTCCTTCCAGCTGCACTTTGCCGACCACGACATCCTGACGCCGGGGGACCGGCCGGACGTGCTGGTGGCGATGAACCCGGCTGCGCTCAAGGCCAACCTGGCTGACCTGCCGCGCGACGCGGTCATCATCGTGGACACCCACGACTTCACCACCCGCGCCTTGGCCAAGGTCGGCTGGCCGGCCAACCCGCTCATGGACGGCACGCTCGATGCGTACCAGGTGCACGCGGTCGACCTGACCACGCTGACGACCACGGCGCTCGAAGGTACGTCGCTGTCCCGCAAGGACGCCCAGCGCAGCAAGAACATGTTCGCGCTGGGCCTGCTCTCCTGGCTCTACGGCCGCCCGACAGAGGGCACCTTGGCCTTCCTGCGGAGCAAGTTCGCCGCGCACCCTGACGTTGCCGAGGCCAACGTCACGGCGTTCAAGGCCGGCTGGAACTTCGGTGAGACAACGGAGGAGTTCGCGGTCTCGTACGAGATCAAGCCGGCGCAGCTCGCCCCAGGCGCCTACCGCAACATCACCGGCAACCTGGCGTTGTCCTACGGGCTCATCGCAGCCGCCCAGCAGGCGCAGCTGCCGCTCTACCTCGGTGCCTACCCGATCACCCCCGCCTCCGACATCCTGCACGAGCTCAGCAAACACAAGCGCTTCGGCGTCCGCACCTTCCAGGCCGAGGACGAGATCGCAGCCATCGGCGCAGCGCTCGGTGCGGCGTTCGGCGGTGCGATCGGGGTCACCACGTCGTCGGGGCCGGGCATCGTGCTCAAGAGCGAAACCATCGGCCTCGCGGTGTCCCTGGAGCTGCCGCTGGTGATCTGCGACATCCAGCGCGGCGGCCCCTCGACCGGGCTGCCGACCAAGACCGAGCAGTCCGACCTGCTCCAGGTGATGTTCGGCCGCAACGGCGAAGCCCCGGTCCCGGTGATCGCAGCCCAGTCGCCCGGCGACTGCTTCGACGCTGCGATCGAGGCCGTCCGGATCGCACTCGTCTACCGGACGCCGGTTTTCCTGCTCTCCGACGGCTACCTGGCCAACGGCTCCGAGCCGTGGCGGATCCCGGAGATCGCCGACCTGCCGGACCTCCGGGTCGAGTTCGCCACCGCGCCGAACGGCACCGGGGCCGACGAAGGCACGTTCCTGCCGTACCTGAGAGATCAGCAGACCCTCGCCCGACCATGGGCCATCCCAGGGACGCCCGGCCTCGAGCATCGCCTCGGCGGGATCGAGAAGGCCGACCGGACCGGCGAGATCTCCTACGACCCGGTCAACCACGACCTGATGGTCCGGCTCCGGCAGGCCAAGGTGGACGGCATCGCCGCGTCGATTCCCCCGCTGGCGGTGGACGATCCTTCGGGCCAGGCATCCGTGCTGGTCCTCGGCTGGGGCTCGACGTACGGGCCGATCGGGGCCGCTGTCAAGAGGGTACGAAGGTCCGGCGGCACCATCGCCCAGGCGCACCTGCGGCACCTGAACCCGTTCCCGGCCAACCTCGGCAGCGTGCTTGCCGGCTATCACCACGTGGTGCTGCCCGAAATGAACCTCGGTCAGCTGGCGATGCTGGTCCGGGCGAAGTACCTCGTCGATGTGATCAGCCTGACCCAGGTGAGCGGGATGCCGTTCAAGGCGGCGGACCTGGCCGAGATGCTGCAGGGGGTGCTGGACAGTGGCTAAGACCTCGGTTGCCTTGACCACCAAGGACTTCAAGACCGACCAGGACGTGCGCTGGTGCCCGGGCTGCGGCGACTACGCCATCCTGGCAGCCGTTCAAGGGTTCATGCCGGAGCTCGGCATTGCTCGTGAGGACACCGTTTTCGTCTCGGGGATCGGCTGCTCGTCCCGGTTCCCGTACTACATGAACACGTACGGCATGCACTCGATACATGGCCGTGCGCCGGCGATCGCGACCGGCATCTCGACCTCGCGCCCCGACCTCAGCGTCTGGGTGGTGACCGGCGACGGCGATGCTCTCAGCATCGGTGGCAACCACCTGATCCATGCGCTGCGCCGCAACGTCAACCTGAAGATCCTG